>NZ_JBMDJL010000029.1:0-74889 GCF_057809175.1 Pseudomonas sp. FG43 | reverse complement strand
TTGAATCCTCCTGAGGAAAGGTCAGAAGGTGTAAACCTTATTCAGGACGGGACACCTGATACGAAAAAGCCCGCGACCAGTGATGGTCGCGGGCTTTTTCGTGGCCGGAACAGGCTTTTCAGCCTGCTTCGGTCGGGTGTCATCAGAAGCGATAGGTCAGCGAAGTACCGATACCGTGGGCGCTGTTCTTGTAGTCAGCGTTGTAGGTGCCTTTGGTGGCACTGGAGTTGCGGATCTTGGCTTCGTCTTCCCACAGGTAGGAATAGGCGACATCAATGGTGATCGCGTCGCTCGGGGTCCAGCCAGCGCCGAAGCTGATGATCTGACGATCACCGGTCGGAATGCGTGGAGAGCGGTGCTCGTTGTTGGTAGGCGACTGGTCGACGGAGTAGCCGGTGCGCAAGGTCCACTCTTTATTGACCTTGTACGAAGCGCCGATGGCATGGGCCCAGGTGTCATGCCAGTCCTGTTCTTCGGAAATGCGTCCGATAGGACCGTTGGCACCACCCAGAACTGCTTGAACACCGCTGTTGTTGACGGTGATGTCTTTCAGGCGGCTCCAGCGTGTCCAGGTGCTGCCTGCATAGACGGTCCAGTTTTCATCCAGTTGCTGGGTGATGGAGAAATCCACCGACTCAGGTGTGCTGATATCCAGCGAGGCGTCGTACTTCTGGCCGTTGAAGATACTGAAGCTGCTGCCTTCGATCTTGGTCTTGCCTTCGAGCTTGTAGTCGACCTTGGAGTGGTAAGTCAGGCCCAGGCGAGTGGTGTCTGTGGCCTGTACCAGGATGCCGACGTTGAAGCCCAGAGCGACGTCGTCACCCTTGATCTTGACCTTGCCGTCGTTTGTGCCCTGAGAAGCGGCGTTGACGGTCGAAGAGGTCAGTTCGCCTTCGATGCGGTTGATGGTCGGGCCGAAACCGATGGAAACCCGATCGTTGAAGGCGTAGCTGACAGTCGGCTGGAAGGTGACGACCTGTACGTGGCTCTTGTCGGCCCAGTAGCGGCCCGCGAAACCGTTTTCATAGTCGGTGACCAGGCCAAACGGCACATAGACACCCAGGCCGACGGCCCATTGATCGTCGAGTGGTTTGACGTAGTAACCCATGGGCACGCCAACGACCGGCACCATGTCGCCGTCATTGCTGCCGGTGAAAGTGCTGCGGGCATTGCTGATATCGGTCTTGGCGATGATTGCCGCCGCGCCAACGCTGACTTGTTCGCGCTTGAGACGGGACATGCCGGCCGGGTTGCCGAATACGGTACTGGCGTCCTCTGCGGAGGAGGAGCGTCCGGCAAAACCGGTACCCATGGCACTGATACTTTGTTCGTTGATTGCAAAGCCAGAAGCGAATAGTTGGGAAGATGCCAGGCCAATGGCTAGACCAAGTGTTGTCCTGTGAATTGCTTTTGTCGTTATTCTCATTATTAGAACTCCTTTGTTGATCACGGGGCGGAAATTACCAACATTTTCAAGAACGCGCTAGTGGGCTGAAGAGCCCGATTTAGAGCTATTTTTGTAGGACAATCCGATAATATTGCAGGAATTTTCCAGAACTTTGTTTTTTGGCAATCATGCTTGTTGCGATAAATAAATAGGTGCTACGCAAGAGTGCCAAGCGGTTACAAAGTCTCGTAATCGTCCTTGCGGTTGAAATATCTGTCGCCAGATTCTGGCCATGGCCAATGCATCGTCTTCGGTGGGCAAGGTGACGGTCTGGGCTTCGATCATCATCCAGGCAATCGCGGTGGAGTAACGCAGGTTGACGGTCAGCTCCAGATGCGGCCCGCTCAGGAAGGCATGCTGGCTGGCAAGGCCGCGCACGCGGCTGGCGAGGTCCGGGTCTTGTGCCAGGTAATTGTCCCAAAGCTGTCGGTGCCGTAGTTCCGGGATGCGGTACAGGCCATGCCCGCGTCTGCTGTCCAGCGCATCGCCCAGGGATGACTGGCTTGCCGCTATGCCCAGAAGCAGGGATTCGGCGCAGGCGTTCTGGCGATCCAGGTAGATCAGGGTTGGGCGGATTACGTGACGGCATAATTCTATGGCTGCAATACCCATAAGACAGTCAGCTCGCAAGGTAATGGCCAACGGACCCTAATGCGTGGCAGCGGTGAATCGGATCGGGCCCGTTGGAAGCAGCCAGAGGCCGCTTGAGTTGAAGTGTAGTCTCATATTTGGAATGTAAAATTATGTTTTACATCGTTTTAGGTTTTACGCCCCGACCCTATAGATCGGTTGGCGATTAGCTTGGTCCGGCAGATATTAAAAAGCCCCGCTTTTGAGGGCGGGGCTTTTGAGGGTAGCCAGAGGCTTCAGGCGGTCAGGGCCTGGCGGGTGCGTTCTATCACAGCCTGCAGCGGCGCGGCGCTGGAGTACTGATCGGGGTAGAGGCGTTCGCTATGGCGGGCAATACCGTGTTCATTGACGATGGTAAAGCTGAAGGAGCCTTTGCGGGCGGCCATGATAAGGCAGTCCATTGGAGCGAAAGCGTGGGTGAGGGTGCGGATGGCATCCTGGGTCTGGATATGAGTAGTCATCATTGAAAGTGTTTCCTGAAACGACACGGAACAATACCGTGCATCAATAAAGGCTCCAGTAAACGCGGGCTGGCTTGAGTGTCGAAGCGGGCCGGGCGAAGAACCTGACTGGAACAAGGCAGTCAGTTGAAGCGCGCTTTATCGTATGGCGCCCTGGCTGACAGGTAGGTACTTAGGAGGGCAGGCAACACAACACGAGCAAAGGTTCGACGCTCGGGTGAAGATCCTGATCAATTGCAGGCTGGTCAGTGCAGGCCATGATTACGCTTTGCCCTTGTGGGCCAATGTTGCGCAGGACATGCCTGGAAACCATCGAGGTGGTCGATCCCTTGTTGTCGACACCGCTTCCATATGGAGTAGCGCTTGTCGGGGGACTTATCGACCGGAATTGATTTTCAGCTTGGTACTAACGGCGCGGATACTAATGCAATATCCAGAGTAATGAAAGGGGTATCTGTAAATATTTTTTCTTGTCGGGTGGTCTGTACGGGTCTCGTGAAAATCCACTTGTACACATTAGCGGCACAAGCTGCCACATCACTGTCACATACGACCCTAAGAGTTTGATTTACTGTGGTGAATTATTAAGTCAATGAAAAACATCGCTTTTTTTTACTGGTGAAAAAATCGTCAGTTTAAGCGCAGCCCCCGTTCTATCTACGTTTGCGAGGGTTAAAGGGGGGTTGTCCACTGAGTTATCCACAGCTTCTGTGGATTGTCCCGTCACATGAAGCGGTTATATGCAGGGTTTACCTTGTGCTAAAAGAGAGTAGAGTTATGTCCCCCGATTTGCCCCCGCAATGCCTATCATGCCTGCCTTGAGTCGCAGTCTCTGTCCCGGAGACGTTTCTGAATCTTCTTTTGTTCACAATGCCGAAGGCACTGATCCGGCATGTATGGAGTCGTTATGGCCTTGGACCTGAACAGCCTGTTGCTGGGGCTTGGTGCGGCGGCGCTGCCTTTGTTGGCGTGGGTCTGGCAATTGCAGCGGCGTCTGGCGCGTCAGCAGGCCGATACGGCGTTGCTCGATGAACGCTTGAGCATGGCGCAGATGGCGCAGGACGGCCTTAACGCCCAACTGGACGCTAGCCGCGACGAGATCAGCGACCTGAGCCAGGCAAATTCTGCCCGGCAGGCCGACCTTGCTGCCGTGCGCCGTGAAGTCGAACTGTTGCGCCAGGAGTGCGATAACGGCCGCGATGCCGCTCATGGCTGGAACCTCGAACGGGCCAGCAAGGAAACCGAGCTGCGCCGTCTGGATGCGCAATGTGCCGCTTTGAATGCCGAGTTGCGCGAACAGCAGGAAAGCCATCAGCAGCGCCTGAACGATCTTCAGGGTTCGCGTGATGAGTTGCGCGCCCAGTTTGCCGAGCTGGCGGGCAAGATTTTTGATGAGCGCGAGCAACGCTTCGCTGAAACCAGTCAGCAACAGCTTGGGCAACTGCTCAACCCGCTGAAGGAGCGCATTCAGTCATTCGAGAAGCGCGTCGAGGAAAGCTATCAGAGCGAAGCCCGCGAGCGGTTTTCCCTGGGCAAGGAGCTTGAACGTCTGCAGCAGTTGAACCTGCGTCTGAGCGATGAGGCGACCAACCTTACCCGCGCACTCAAGGGCCAGAAAACCCAGGGCAACTGGGGGGAGCTGATTCTGGAGCGGGTGCTTGAGCATGCCGGTCTGGAGAAAGGCCGCGAGTACCAGACCCAGGTCAGTCTCAAGGGGCCTGATGGTGAACGTTTCCAGCCGGATGTTCTGATCATGCTGCCGGGCGACAAGCAGGTGGTGGTCGATGCTAAGGTCAGCCTGACGGCCTATCAGCAGTATGTGTCGGCGGCTGATGAGGTGATCGGGCAGGCTGCCTTGAAGCAGCATGTGCTGTCCTTGCGTAATCATGTCAAAGGTTTGTCCGGCAAGGATTACAAGCGGCTTGAAGGGCTGCACAGCCTGGATTTCGTTTTGCTGTTCGTGCCCATAGAAGCGGCGTTTTCTGCGGCATTGCAGGCTGAACCCAACCTGTTCCAGGAAGCGTTCGATCGTAATATCGTGATTGTCAGCCCGACCACGCTGCTTGCCACCTTGCGGGTCATCGACAGCCTGTGGAAGCAGGAGCGCCAGAGCCAGAACGCCAGGGAAATCGCGGAGCGGGCAGGGTGGCTGTACGACAAGTTCGTGTTGTTCATTCAGGATCTGGACGAGGTCGGTAACCGCTTGCAACAACTTGATAAAGCGTATTCCGCTGCCCGCAACAAATTGACGGAGGGCCGCGGTAATCTGGTCAGCCGCAGTGAGCAGCTCAGATTGTTGGGCGCGCGGGCTAGCAAAAACCTGCCGCCAGACCTGCTTGAACGTGCCATGACTGACGAAGATGGCGTGTTGCGTTTACCTGAGTAAGGGCAGGGTGAGCCGCGTAAAACCGTCTGTCGTAAAGACTAGAAGGAAACGCGCAGAGATGTCACATTGATTCCATCGGGAAAAATGTTTTCCGAGACACTCGGCTAAATGAAAACTTGCTTCTATGATCAGTAGTAGCAATGGGCACATGGCCGGTTGCCTGGCTTTTCCCTCAAGGGGGCGTTATGAACAGCAAATTGCAAGAATGGCTCCATGATCTGGGTGTTGCACTGGGTTTGATTGAACGGCCCAAACTGCAACCTGTACCTGTGCGCGCCGAGGACGAGCGTCGCCGCCCACGTCGATAAGCCTTGGTCGACCGCAATCGCGGTCACCTGTATTGGCGCTCAATCCGAGCGGGACGCAAGGCCGTGTCCCGTTATCTGCTCGCAATTGTCTTTTTTCCTGGCGCTATATCTGGCGCATCAATACGATCAGATCCACCACCATGGGCAGCGATAGATGCTCGGGCTTGTCGAGGGCGCGCGCCCTTATGAAGGCCGGGAACTTGAAGTCGAACTCTTCTCCCAGGCGCCCGAAAAACTCATCTATATCCTCCTCGTCCAGAACGAGATCCTTGAAGGTCATATCGTCGCGCAGCGCAGATTTGTCCACAAGAATGACTCCCAGAACGTCGAGCACCCTTTGGTTGATGTCTTCGCGATTCATGGAAGCCCCGGACTCGCAGTATTTCAGGATTGGGGGAACTTCGGATAAACCAGCCCTGGGTTTCAGGCTAGCTGAAGTTTATTGACGCTCCGTGCAGGGCGACGGGTGTCCTGTAGCGGGTTCAGGCCGGTCGGGTGATCGGCTAGACTGCGCGCCTTGTCTGCAACTGAAGAGAAAACCATGTCCCGTGCCCGTTGCGAGCGCTGTCTGCGTCCAGACAACCATTGTCTTTGCGACTTGATTCCGCAACTGGACAGCCGCACTCGTGTTTTGGTGTTGCAACATCCCAGTGAAGTCAGCCATGCCTTGAATACTGCACGCCTGGCCACCCTTGGGCTGGTCAATGCCCGATTGGTGGTGGGGGAGGTATTCGAGGATCTGGATGTGTTGTTGAACCAGCCCGGTTATCAGGCCCGCCTGTTGTTTCCGGGCGATGATGCGCAAGTGCTGGCACCCTATGCCGATCAGGATCTGCCAACGCTGTTGGTGGTTCCAGATGGCACCTGGCGCAAGGCGCGAAAGCTGTTGCACCTCAACCCGCTGTTGGCCGCGCTGCCCAGAGTGACGCTGGGCTCGGCTCCGGTTTCACGTTATCGCCTGCGCAAGGCGCCCGGGCCGGATGCCTTGTCGACTCTGGAAGCGATCACCCATGCCTTGCAAACCCTTGAGGGCGGGGATTCTTTCTGTGCGCTGCTACAGCCTTTCGATGCCTTGATCGAAGGGCAGATCAAGGCCATGGGCGACGAGACTTATCAGCGTAATCACTCGGAAAAGTGAGCCGCAAAAACACTTGGGGACGTTATGTGTTCCCAGCTGTATCTGTGAGTACCGGCAATCTGTGCCTAGACTGACAACTTTGTTTTGTCTGACATGGAATGACCGATGCACATTTCCTCCGGCCGCTGGGTGTATGGCCTCTGTCTTGCCCTGTTGACCGCTTTTCTCTGGGGCATTCTGCCCGTCAAGCTCAAGCAAGTGCTTCAAGCGATGGATCCAGTGACGGTGACCTGGTTCCGTCTGCTGGTATCCGGCGTCCTGCTCTTTATATGGCTGGCATCGGTCAAGCGGCTGCCGAGCTTCAAGGTGTTGGGGCGCAAGGGCAAGGTTCTGGTGCTGCTGGCTGTGTTGGGGCTGGTGGGCAACTATGTGTTGTATCTGGTGGGGTTGCGGCTGCTGAGCCCGGGTACCACACAACTGATGATTCAGACGGGGCCGATCCTGTTGCTGCTCGGCAGCATCTTTCTGTTCAAGGAGCGATTCACTCTTGGGCAGGGCATTGGCCTGTTTGTGCTGCTGACCGGTTTTGGCCTGTTCTTCAATGAGCGTCTTGTGGAGCTGTTCACCTCGTTGAGTGATTACACCGCCGGGGTCCTGATCGTCTTTCTGGCTGCGGTGGTCTGGACGTTCTATGGCTTGAGCCAGAAGCAATTGCTGACAGTGTGGAACTCGTTGCAGGTCATGATGGTGATCTATCTGTTCTGTGCGCTGTTGATCACGCCCTGGGCGCATCCGATGGAGGCTTTGCAGTTGAGCCCGTTGCAGGGTTGGTTATTGCTGGCTTGTTGCCTGAACACGCTGGTGGCCTATGGCGCCTTTGCCGAGGCTCTGGCTCATTGGGAGGCATCGCGTGTCAGCGCGACCCTGGCCCTGACGCCGCTGGTGACGCTGGCTTCGGTTGCGGTGGCTGCCTGGTTGTGGCCGGACTATGTGCAGGCCGAAGAGATCAATGCGCTGGGGTATGGCGGTGCGGTGCTGGTGGTGCTGGGTTCGGCCTTGACCGCCTTGGGGCCGTCGATGATTGCAGGCTGGAAGGCCAGGAAGCAGCGGTTGGCGGTGTAGCATCCTGCCGCTCGATTCTTTCCTACTCCCGACCCAGTTGCCCGGCCTGCCGAAGCCATTGCTGGCGTTGTTCTTCGGTGGATGTGCGTATCGGTGAGAATTCGTTCAGGCGTTTTGTCTTGATCCCGCAAAAAGCCAGGATCGTCCGGATCATCTGGCGATGCGCCGGGGCGCCGTATATCCATTGGAAATAGCGGGGCGGGGTGTCCATGGTCACCAGCAGTTCAGCAGACTTGCCCTTGAGCAATTCGTTGGACGGATGCCGGCGACCATGGGCCTTGAAGGCAAAACCGGGCATGAAGACCCGGTCGAAGAAACCACTCAGCAAGGCCGGTAGCCCACCCCATGAAACGGGATAGACGAATACCAGATGTTCGGCCCAGTGGATCTGGCGCTGGGCTTCGAGCAGGTCTTGTTCCAGGTTCTGACTCTGCTCGTAGCCGTTGTGCAGGATCGGGTCGAACGTCAGTTCGCTGAGCCTGAGCGCTCTCACCACATGGCCTTTGCTGCGTGCTCCCTGCGAGTAGGCATCACCCAGGGCATGGCAGAAACTGACGGTCTTCGGTGTTCCGTAAATCATCAGGATGCGTTTCCCACTGCCTTCCAAGGGTGTTGCACCACTTTTGGGGTCAGCCATTGCTACCCGCCTCCAGCATTTTTTCCGGTCGCACCCAGGCGTCGAATTGCTCGTCGGTGAGGTAGCCCAGGGCAAGGGCGGCTTCACGCAAGGTCAATCCTTCGCTATAGGCTTTCTTGGCGATCTGCGCCGATTTGTCGTAACCGATATGAGGATTGAGGGCGGTAACCAGCATCAGGCCGCGTTCCAGGTGTTCGGCCATCTTCCCGGCATCGGGTTCAAGGCCCGCGATGCAATGCTCGTTGAAGTTGCGGCAACCATCGGCCAGCAGCCGGATCGATTGCAGCAGGTTGTGGATGATGACCGGTTTGTAGACGTTCAACTGCAGATGGCCCTGACTGGCGGCGAAACCGATGGTCACATCGTTGCCCATGACCTGACAGGCCAGCATCGACAGGGCCTCGCACTGGGTCGGGTTGACCTTGCCAGGCATGATCGAGCTTCCCGGCTCATTTGCAGGCAGTCGCACTTCGGCCAGCCCGGCGCGTGGACCGGAACCCAGCAGGCGCAGGTCGTTGGCAATTTTCATCAGGGCGACGGCCAGGGTCTTGAGCGCCCCGGACAGGGCTGTCAGGGGTTCGTGGCCTGCCAGTGCCGCGAATTTGTTGGGCGCGGTGACGAACGGAAGTCCTGACAATGCCGCCAGCTCTGCTGCCACGGCTTCGGCGAACCCCTTGGGGGCGTTCAGGCCGGTGCCCACTGCGGTGCCGCCCTGCGCCAGCTCGAAGACGGCGGGCAGGGTTGCACGGATGGCTTTCTGGGCATAATCCAGTTGCGCCACGAAGCCCGACAATTCCTGCCCGAAGGTGATCGGCGTGGCATCCATCATGTGGGTGCGACCGGTTTTCACCAGTTTGATATGCCGTGTCGACTGCTCGGCAAGTCCATTGGACAGTTCGGCGATGGCAGGTAGCAGTTGCTCCTTGATCGCTTGTGCGGCTGCGATATGCATGGCTGTGGGGAAGCAGTCATTGGAGCTTTGTGAGCGATTGACGTGATCGTTGGGGTGGACCGGGATCTTGCCGCCACGACCCTGACCAGCCAGTTCGTTGGCCCGACCGGCAATCACCTCGTTGACGTTCATGTTGCTTTGCGTGCCGCTGCCGGTCTGCCAGACCACCAGCGGGAATTGCGCGTCGTGCTGGCCGTCGAGCACTTCGTTGGCGGCCTGCTCGATGAGTCGGGCGATGTCGGCGGGGAGGTCGCCATTGCGGTCGTTGACACGGGCGGCGGCTTTCTTGATCAGGGTCAGGGCATGCAGGACGGCAAGGGGCATGGACTGATCGCCAATGGCGAAGTTGATCAGCGACCGTTGGGTCTGTGCACCCCAGTAAGCGTCTTCAGGGACTTCTATCGGGCCAATGCTGTCTGTTTCGGTACGGCTCACTGGTCTTACTCCTTTAAGGTGCGTGAAGGTTAGGTGCCCATAGTCCGGCAGGGTTCCCGCGCTGTCTGTTCAGGGGCGGTTTTTAACCACTCAGTTAAGCGGGGGTTGAGCCAAAAGCGAACATAAGCGCAGAATGGTCGGCCTTGAGGTAATGCCTCGTTTGTCAGATTAAGGAAATTCGATGACCCGTCTTCGTGCCATCTGTACTGCGGTAGCCCTGGTTTGTGCCAGCGGTCAGGTTCTCGCCGACACCGCCAGCCACAACGCCAGTGCCGAAACTTTCCTCAAGCTTGCCAACGCTGACAGGCTGGGTGCTCCGGTCTACGCGCAGGTTCAGCAGATGTTTGCCCAGCGCTTTGCTGAAACCAAGGCGCCTGCATCGAAAAAAGCCCTGCTGGAAACCTATCAGGCCAAGGCCAATACCGCTCTCGACCAGGCTATCGGCTGGAACAAGATCAAGCCGGACATGGTCAAGCTCTACACGACCAACTTCACCGAAAGCGAGTTGAAGGATCTGGTTGCGTTCTACCAGTCGCCACTGGGCAAGAAAGTGATGACCAAAATGCCTGAGCTGGCTCAGCAATCGGCCCAACTGACCCAGAGCAAGCTGGAAAGCGCCGTGCCGGTCGTCAACAAGCTGCTCGCCGACATGACCGCAGAACTGGAGCCTGCCAAAGCCGCAGCCCCGGCTGCGCCCAAGAAACCCTGACAGGCGAGCTTTGTCATGACCATGCAACAACGAATCGAGTCGGCGCTTGCGCTGCTTCAGCCGCAGCACCTGCAAGTGCTCGACGAGAGCCACATGCACAGCCGTGGTCAGCAGACGCATTACAAGGCTGTTCTGGTCTGCGACCAGTTTCAGGGCTTGAACTCGGTCAAGCGGCATCAGAAAGTCTACGGCACGCTGGGCAGCCTCATGGGCGAGTTCCACGCCCTGGCGCTGCATACCTACACGCCTGAGGAATGGGCAAAGGTCGGTGCAGCGCCGGCTTCGCCGACCTGCGCTGGCGGTCACTGATCCAGGCCTCGGGGTTCGGTCCGTAGCAATATCCTGATACCTGCCTGACACCTGTTTTGCTAGAATCCGCACCGCGCCGCATGGCCGGTGCGTTTTTCGTTTGGATTTTTTTTGCCCGGTAGGCCCTTTACGAGGGTCACCACCAGGAGAGATACATGACTCAAGAGCCGATGACTCAGCCGATCGTCGTGGCTGCGCTATACAAATTCGTGACCCTCAGCGATTACGTCGCCCTGCGTGAGCCTCTGTTGCAGGCCATGATTGCCAATGGCATCAAGGGCACTCTGTTGATCGCCGAGGAGGGCATCAACGGTACGGTTTCCGGTAGCCGTGAAGGCATCGACGGCCTGCTGGCCTGGCTGAGAAACGATCCGCGCATGGTCGATATCGATCACAAGGAATCGTTCTGCGACGAGCAGCCGTTCTACCGCACCAAGGTCAAGCTCAAGAAAGAGATCGTCACCCTGGGCGTCGAAGGCGTGGACCCCAACAAGAGCGTCGGCACTTATGTCGAGCCCAAGGACTGGAACGCCCTGATCACCGATCCTGAAGTGCTGCTGATCGATACCCGTAACGACTACGAAGTGTCCATTGGCACCTTTGAAGGCGCTATCGACCCCAAGACCACGTCCTTCCGCGAGTTTCCGGAATACATCAAGGAACACTTCGATCCGGCCGTCCACAAGAAGGTCGCGATGTTCTGCACCGGTGGCATTCGTTGCGAAAAGGCGTCGAGCTACATGCTGGGCGAGGGCTTCGAGGAGGTTTATCACCTCAAGGGCGGGATTCTCAAATACCTCGAAGAAGTACCCCAGGAAGAAAGCCAGTGGCGTGGCGAATGCTTCGTGTTCGATAACCGTGTCACGGTGCGTCACGACCTGAGCGAAGGCGACTACGATCAATGTCATGCCTGCCGCACACCGATCAGTGCCGAAGACCGCGCCAGCGAGCATTATTCTGCTGGCATCAGTTGCCCGCATTGCTGGGACACCCTGAGCGAGAAGACCCGTCGCAGCGCCATTGATCGGCAAAAGCAGATCGAGCTGGCAAAAGCCCGTAACCAACCGCACCCGATTGGTCATAACTACCGTCTGCAATCCGAGGCCTGAGCCATGTCCTCCCGCCTGATCTATGTAATGGACCCGATGTGCTCGTGGTGCTGGGGGTTTAGCCCGGTTGCCGATGCACTGGTACAGCAGGCTCGGGCGGTGGGCGTTCCGCTGCATCTGGTCATGGGCGGTTTGCGCTCTGGCACGGCGGCGCTGGACTCGTCGACGCGGCGTTACATTCTTGAACACTGGGAAAGCGTGGGGAAAACCACGGGGCAGCCATTTCGTTTCGAGGGTGCCTTGCCGGACGGTTTCGTCTATGACACCACACCCGCCTGTCGGGCGGTGTGCGCGGCCCGCAGCCTTGACCCGCAAGCAGCGTGGGAGCTGGTCAAGTTGATTCAGTTGGCGTTCTACACCCAGGGGCGTGATGTCACTTATGCCCCGTTGCTGGTCGAGCTGGCCGAGCAGGCGGGGCTTGCCCGTCAGTCGTTTGCGGATGCTTTCGACAGCGCTGAACAGCGAGCGGCCACGGCGGCCGACTTTGCCTGGGTGCAGGGGCTGGGTATTGCCGGTTTCCCGACCCTGCTCGCCGAGCACAACGGTCAATTCGCGTTGCTGACCAATGGTTACCAACCCTTGAACGAGCTGGCGCCATTGCTTGGGCGATGGCTGGAGCGTGCCGCCAGTGCGTGACGAGCCTTCTCCCAAGCAGCCAGAGCCCCGTAACGACAGTTTGAGTTGGGCCGAGATCCGGCGGCTGGCATTACGTCATAAGAAAGCCCTCTGGATCGCCAACGGCGTGGCCGTGCTGGCGACGCTGTGCAGTGTGCCGATTCCGTTGCTGCTGCCGCTGTTGGTGGATGAAGTGCTGCTGGGGCGTGGCGACGCGGCACTGAGAATCATGGACCATGCCTTGCCCGAAAGCCTGCAGAAGGCGGTGGGCTATATCGGCCTGATGCTGGTGCTGACTCTGGTTCTGCGGGCGGGGGCTCTGCTGTTCAATGTCCTCCAGGCACGCCTGTTCGCTCGTCTGGCCAAGGACATCGTCTACCGCATTCGCCTGCGTCTGATCGAACGCCTCAAGCGTATTTCCTTGCGCGAGTATGAAAGCCTTGGCAGCGGCATGGTGACGACGCATCTGGTCACCGATCTGGATACGCTGGACAAGTTCGTCGGCGAAACCCTCAGTCGCTTTCTGGTGGCAACCCTGACCCTGGCGGGTACGGCCGGCATTCTGATGTGGATGCACTGGAAGCTCGCGCTGCTGATCATGCTGTTCAACCCACTGGTGATCTTTGCCACGGTGAAGCTGGGCAAGCGGGTCAAGCATCTGAAAAAGCTGGAGAACGACAGCACTTCGCGTTTTACCCAGGCCCTGAGTGAAACCCTTGATGCCATTCAGGAAGTGCGGGCTGGCAATCGGCAGGGCTTTTTCCTGGGGCGCCTTGGGCTGCGCGCTCGGGAAGTGCGCGATTACGCGGTGAATTCGCAATGGAAAAGCGATGCCTCCGGCCGGGCCAGCGGCCTGCTGTTCCAGTTCGGTATCGATATTTTCCGTGCTGCCGCGATGCTGACCGTGCTGTTCTCGGATCTTTCCATTGGCCAGATGCTCGCGGTATTCAGCTATCTGTGGTTCATGATCGCGCCGGTGGAGCAACTGCTGAACCTGCAATACGCCTATTACGCGGCCGGTGGGGCGCTGACCCGGATCAATGAACTGCTGGCCCGTGATGACGAGCCGCAATATCCCGGTGTCGTCGACCCCTTCAAGGGCCGGGAAACCGTGGGCATCGAGGTGCGAGGCCTGAGTTTCGGCTATGGCGAGGATCTGGTGCTGGACCGGCTGGATCTGTCGATTGCGCCCGGAGAGAAGGTGGCGATAGTCGGCGCCAGTGGTGGCGGCAAAAGTACCTTGGTGCAGTTGTTGCTGGGCTTGTACAGCGCGCAGACCGGGACTATCCGTTTTGGCGGCTCCACCCAGCAGGAGATCGGTCTGGAGCGGGTGCGCGAACATGTTGCGGTGGTGCTGCAACACCCGGCGTTGTTCAACGATACCGTACGCGCCAACCTGACCATGGGGCGCGATTGTTCGGATGAGGCTTGCTGGGCGGCGCTTGAGGTCGCTCAGCTTGAGTCGGCCATTCGCCTGTTGCCCGAAGGCCTGGACAGCATCGTGGGGCGTTCCGGGGTGCGTTTGTCCGGTGGGCAGCGACAGCGTCTGGCGATTGCGCGGATGGTGTTGTCCGATCCGAAAGTCGTCATCCTGGACGAGGCGACTTCGGCGCTGGATGCCGCCACCGAATACAACCTGCACAAGGCTTTGGCGCGCTTCCTGCGCAGCCGCACGACCTTGATCATTGCTCACCGCCTGTCAGCGGTTAAACAGGCTGATCGGGTGCTGGTATTCGACGGTGGCCGTATCGCCGAAGATGGCGATCACCAGCAACTGATTGCAGAGGGCGGCCTTTACGCCAAACTATACGGCCACCTGCAGCAGATCTGATCGCTCCAGCGCGAATGACACGCCTGCTTTGTGCGCAATGTTGCACCTTGTATAAAATCCGGGAAAATCACTCGTCCCGATTGATGGATTTGGCCTAGTCTCAGGGCAGGACATTCAATCAGTCATGTGGTGAAGTGAACCCATGAAGCAGCCGCGGTCTCTCTCGAAGCCCCGTCTACTGGGCATTGTATGGCCTTTCGTTGCCGTCGCGCTTTTTCAGGCGCTGCTTGGATGCGTGAGCCTGTACACCTTGTCTGCAGTGCGTAGCTATGTCGTGGGCGAAAGTCTCTGGTCCAAAGGCCAGAAGGATGCCATTCATTATCTGGGGCTTTATGTCGACAGTCATGATGAGCGCGACTATCTGAAGTACCAGCAGGCTATTGCCATCCCGCAAGGCGGTCATGCCCTGCGCGAAGCGCTGAATCAGCCTGAACCCTCATTGGCGGATGCGAGAAAGGCCATTCTTCAGGGCGGTAATCACCCGGATGATGTGGGCGGCATCATCTGGCTGTACCTGAACTTCCACGATTTCAGCTATATGGAAAAGGCCATTCGCTGGTGGACCATGGGCGATGATTATCTTGCCCGACTCGATGACCTGGCCCGCACTATCCGTGGCAGAGTCGCCCAAGGCTCGGCAAGCCCCGAGGACGCCCTGCAATGGCACGCCCGGATCAATGCGATCAATGAGGCGGTCACTCCCGTTGCCAAGGCTTTCAGCGATGCTCTGGGGGAAGGTTCGAGATTCATTCTCTGGTTACTGGTCATCATCAATCTGGTCACCGCGCTGGTGCTGATCCTTCTGGCGCTGCTGCGTGTACACAAACTGCTTGCACAGCGCCATGTCTTTGCCCATGCGCTGCAACTGGAAAAGGACCGGGCGCAGATCACTCTGCAATCGATTGGCGACGGGGTCATTACCACTGACGTCAAAGGCTTCATCGTTTACATGAACCCTGCCGCCGAAGGCCTGACGCACTGGAGAAACAGTCAGGCCATCGGGCTGCCGCTGGCTGCGCTGTTCAATCTGCTCGATGAAAATGATCACAAGGACAGTTCGACGCTGATGGAGCACATCCTCAGCGGCAGGCTCAAGGGCGGCGGGGTGAACTGCAAGCTGATCCAGCGTCTGGATGGCAGCACGGTGCTGGTCGCACTGGTCGGTTCGCCGATCTACAGCGACGGTGAGATCAGTGGAGCGGTTCTGGTATTGCATGACATGACCCAGGAGCGCCAGCACATTGCCAATCTTTCATGGCAGGCTGCGCATGATGCGCTGACCGGGCTGGTCAACCGCAGTGAGTTCGAGTATCGCCTGGAACAGATGCTCAGCCATTCGGAGCCCGAGGCGCAAAGCCACTGCCTGATGTTTCTGGATCTGGATCAGTTCAAGCTGGTCAATGACACCAATGGTCATGCCGCAGGGGATGAATTGCTCAGGCACCTTTGCCGCATGCTGCCTCAGGGCATCCGTGACGGTGACACCCTTGCTCGTTTGGGGGGCGATGAGTTTGGCATCCTGCTGCGCAATTGTGCGCCACACACGGCACTGGAAATCTCCGAGAACCTGCGTCTGATGGTGCAGAACATGCACTTCGTCTGGAAAGGGCGACCATTCGTGACGACTGTCAGTATTGGCCTGGTGCATATAGGTGATGCTCCGACCACCCTGGAGGCCTCGCTTCGAGCGGCGGACATGGCGTGCTACATGGCCAAGGAAAAGGGCCGCAACCGGGTTCAGGTTTATCACCCTGACGATTCCGAACTTTCAATGCGCTCCGGCGAAATGGCCTGGATCCAGCGTCTGCACATGGCCCTGGATGAAAACCGGTTTTGCCTGTACACCCAGGAAATTGCCTCGCTCCGCCAGGCTGACGACGGGCTTCGGCATATCGAGATCCTGTTGCGTCTGCGGGACGAGTCGGGGCGAATGGTTTCGCCGGACAGCTTCATCCCGGCTGCCGAACGGTACGGGCTGATGACCACGCTTGATCGCTGGGTGGTGCAGAATGTATTCAGGGTTATTGCGCAATGCATGAGCGACCCAAGGCATCAGATGCCACAGGCGCTCTGTGCCATTAATCTGTCCGGCTCCAGTATTGGCGATGAAGCATTTCTGGATTACCTCAAGCTTCAGTTCAGGACTTACGGTGTTTCGCCGAGCATGATCTGTTTCGAGGTGACCGAAACCAGCGCAATTGCTGATCTGGGAAGTGCCATCCGCTTCATAAATGAACTTAAATCGTTGGGTTGCCTGTTCTCTCTCGATGATTTTTGCGCCGGCATGTCCTCCTTTGCCTATCTGAAACATCTGCCCGTCGATTTTCTGAAGATCGACGGTAGTTTTGTAAAGGATATGCTCGACAATCCGATCAACCGTGCCATGGTCGATGTCATCAATCATATCGGTCATGTAATGGGCAAAAAAACAATTGCCGAGTTTGTTGAAACCCCGCAGATTGAGGCAGCTCTGCAGGAAATAGGTGTGGATTTTGCACAGGGGTATCTGATAGCTCGTCCAGAGCTGTTGACGTGTGAAAGTCTGTACACCCAGCCTGCACGCCCGGCCTCTTCAGTGGCCGATGCGCAGGGGCATCAAGCCAACTCGGTACAACCAACAAAAAAGGGAGCCGCACAGTGATCGACACTTTCAATAGAACCGGTCCGCTCATGGAAGCCAGCAGTTATCCGGCATGGGCGCAACAGTTAATCAAGGATTGCAGTGCTGCCAAGACCCGAGTGGTCGAGCACGAGCTTTATCAGAGAATGCGCGACGGGCGCCTGAGCCCTCAGGTCATGCGCCATTACCTGATTGGCGGATGGCCGGTGGTCGAGCAGTTCGCCGTCTATATGGCCAAGAATCTGACCAAAACCCGTTTCGGCCGTCATCCTGGCGAAGACATGGCGCGTCGCTGGCTGATGCGCAATATCCGCGTCGAACTCAATCATGCCGACTACTGGGTGAACTGGTCTGATGCCCATGGCGTGAGCCTCGACGACCTGCACGCCCAGCGCGTGGCACCCGAGCTGCATGCCTTGAGCCACTGGTGCTGGCAGACCAGCTCCTCGGACTCTCTGGCCGTGGCCATGGCCGCGACGAACTATGCAATCGAAGGCGCTACAGGGGAGTGGGCGGCCATCGTCTGCTCCACGGACGTATATGCCGAGGGTTTCCCGGCAGAAACCCGAAAACGCGCCATGAAATGGCTCAAAATGCACGCTCAGTATGATGATGCGCACCCATGGGAGGCGCTGGAGATCATCTGCACCCTGGCGGGCAACAACCCCAGTGTGCAACTCCAGACGGAATTGCGCCAGGCGACCATCAAGAGCTATGACTACATGTACCTGTTTCTTGAAAGCTGCCTGCAGCTAGAAAAGGCCAGACCAGCGCGGGAACGTGCGGTGGCGGTTGAGGCCTGATACCTCTCGGCAGGAGTAATGCCGATCAGTTAAGGCCCAAACAAAACTTGTGGGAGGCAGCTTGCTGGCGAAAAGACCTTGAAAACCGGCAGATATTCTGCGTCTGTACATGAAGTCGCCAGCAAGCTGCCTCCCACAAAGTGATTTATGATTTTTGACTGATTGGCAGTCACTTGCGGGAGGGGCCTTGGCCGCGACAATTCAAATCGGCGGCTTTTTAGCGGTTGATTTTTGACGTTTTTCAGCGCTCCCTTCCAATCGTCGTTCTTTTTAAAGAAAGACCGGCGCACGCCGATGGCGATCTCATAGGGCATACACACCGGATTGAAAACGGTTGTACAGGGATGTGGCCTGCCATCTATCTGCACACCTTCGCAGATCCGTGTTCTCCAGAGATCGTCATCATGTCCAAATCCCTGAGGCTCCAAATTCTTGGCTTGCTCGGCGGCAGCCTTGCGCTGGTGCTGGTCATCGCGCTGGCTTGTTTCAATTTCCTTTCCGATAACGTGCAGTCCTATCGCAGCCTGCTTGAAGGCCCGATCCGTGCTTCACAACTGGTCGACGAAGCCAACCTTCAGTTCAAGGTCCAGGTTCAGGAGTGGAAAAACGTACTGTTGCGTGGCAAGACTCCTGCGGAGCGAGACAAGTTCTGGGCTCAGTTTGAAGAGCAGGAGCGCAAGGTGCAGGGCACGCTGGGCCAGCTCGTTGATATGAAAGGTACGGACGCTGCGCTGAAAAATCAGGTTCAGAGGCTACAGCAGGAGCATCGAACCCTGGGCGCTTCCTATCGCACGGGTCGTGATGCATTCGTGGCTGCTGGTGGTGATGCTTCGGTCGGCGATGCCGCGGTCAAGGGCGTGGATCGCCCGACCAGCGAGCAGATGGCCAGTCTGGTGGATCAACTGCACAAATCCAGTGATGCCCAGTCGGTTGCGATCAGCAAAGAGGCTGACCAGACCATATTGGTTGGTGCTACGGTAATGCTGGCCTCTGCTCTGCTGGTCGGATTGCTGGCGCTGTGGATGGTCAATCGCAACCTGGTCGCGCCGATTCGCATGCTGATCGAGTATGTGGCTCAGTTGAGCGAAGGCAAGTTTGGTGCGCGTGTCGAGGTGGTGCGCCAGGACGAACTGGGTCGTTTGGCTGTGGCCGCCAATACCTTGCGCGATTTTCTGGCCGACACCTTCAATCGCCTGAAGCGCAGCACCACTGAACTGGACGCTGCTGGCGGGGAATTGAATGCCATTGCTGCGCTGATGGCTCAAGGCACTCATGAGCAATTTGAGCGTACCGATCAGGTTGCCACAGCCATGACTGAAATGTCGGCAACGGCTCAGGAAGTCGCCCGGCATGCTGCGGACGCGGCGCGTGCGGCGGATGACGCCGATCACAGCGCGCAGGATGGCGAGAAGGTCATGCAGTCGACCATTGCCACCATAACCCGCATGCGCAATGAAATTTCCTCCACCGCCAATGTCATTCAGCGCTTGGAAACAGACAGCGGTCGAATCGGCAAGGTGCTGGAAGTGATTCGTGGCATCGCCGAGCAGACCAACCTGCTGGCGCTCAATGCGGCCATCGAAGCCGCGCGTGCCGGAGATGCCGGACGTGGTTTTGCGGTGGTGGCCGACGAAGTGCGTACCCTGGCGCAACGTACCGCTGTGTCCACGGCCGAGATCAATCAGATCATCAGTTCGGTGCAGACCGGCGCTACCGATGCGGTGCTGGCCATTCAGGGCGGTCAGGCCCGTAGTGAGGAGAGTGTCGAGCAGGTCACTCATGCCGGTGCAACCTTGCAGCGCATCACTGTGGCAGTGGAAAACATCCGTGACATGAACCGCCAGATCGCCACTGCTGCCGAGGAGCAGACGTCAGTGGCAGAAGATATCTCGCGTAACCTGACTGAAATTACCGCTATCGCCGTAACCAATCAGGACAACGTCAAACGTACTCAAAGTGCCAGTCATGACTTGCGCGGTCTTTCAGCAGGCCTTGATGACGTAATCTCACGTTTGAGTGCATAACCTGTTGCACTTGCCCTTGTGCCCCCTTCGTTTCGAGGGGGCGCTCATGCATCGGCAATCAGCCTGCCATTGTCAGGCGATTACGGCCTTCGCGCTTGGCGACATACAGGGCGTTGTCGGCGCGGCGCAGCAGGCTGTCGGCGGACTCTGCGGGCAGCAAGGTCGAGCAGCCCAGGCTTATGGTGATGTTGAGTGCGGTATTGCACTCGTGGAACTCCAGTTCCAGCACGGCCTGGCGCAGACGCTCACCGACCATTGCCGCACAATCGCGATCGGTGTTGGCAAGCACGATCACAAATTCCTCTCCGCCATACCTGAACACCCGGTCTATGTTGCGCAACTGAGCCTTGAGCGTATGGGCGATGATGCGCAGCACTTCGTCGCCGGTCTTGTGGCCGTAGTTATCGTTGACGTTCTTGAAGTGGTCGATATCCAGCATCAGCAGTGAAAGCGGCTGCTTGTTGCGATGCGACACTTCGGTTTCCCGCAGCAGGTTCTGGTCCATCGCGATCCGGTTGCCGGTGTTGGTCAATGGGTCGCGTAGCGCGCTTTGCATGGCGATACGATAAAGCAGGGCATTTTTCATGGGGTAGAGCAGGCAGGTCATGAGTGATTCAAGTTCGCTCAGTTCCTGTTCGCTGAAGGCGTTGGAGCGCTGGAACACCAGATAGCCCAGGCATTCGTTCTTGTGACGCAGCGTGTAATGAGCCTTGTGCTCTGCGTCTTCACCCAGTTGCATATGCAGGTCGCTGCGGGGGTGTTCATAGATCAGTGCGGATAGCGGCACAAGACGCTGAACCCCGCGGAAGAACATGCCGAAAATTTTTTCCGCTTCCAGGCTGCTTTGTAATTGCAGGCTCAGTTGCTGGGTGAGTCTGGGCAGGTCTACAGGAGGAAGAGAAGCCGCTGGTCGATTGCGAAAGCCCTGCCTTTGCAATTTTGCAGTATCGAAATCAATTGCCTGGGGGCCGGTCGGAGAACTCATGGCTTCACTCCTATCACATCGTTGCTGGCTTGTGAGGGCTAGAGCGAAAGTCGTGCCATGTTGTTGGTATGTTTATAACGTGTTGAATTTTATTGTTTATTTAAGAGCTTGAAGAGGTTCTGAAAAAGAATTGACGATTTTTTGACTTGGCGCCTTCATGAAAAAGCCTGCCGTGACGGATTTCCGCCAAGGCAGGCTTCTTTGGCGCCGGGCTTTATTGCGCGTTGAATGCCTGGCCGTTGATGCCCGTGCTGTCTGGACCCATCAGGTACAGATAGACCGGCATGATTTCCTCGGGTGTCGGGTTGTCCATGGGGTTTTCCCCAGGATAGGCCTGCGCACGCATGCTGGTGCGGGTTGCTCCGGGGTTGATGCTGTTGGCGCGGACCGGCGCGACGGTATCCAGTTCGTCGGCCAGCGTCTGCATCAGCCCTTCGGTGGCGAACTTCGACACACCATAGGCACCCCAATAGGCGCGTCCCTTGCGACCGACGCTGCTGGAGGTGAATACCACTGAAGCATCGGCGGACAGTTTGAGCAGTGGCAGCAAGGTGCTGGTGAGCATGAACATCGCATTGACGTTGATGTGCATGACGCGCATGAAGTTTTCGCCTGACAACTGCTCCACGGGCGTGCGCGGGCCGATGATCGAGGCATTGTGCAGCAGGCCGTCGAGATGGCCGAATTCGGTTTCGATCATCGCCGCCAGTTCATCGTATTGATGGGGCAGGGCGGTTTCCAGATTGAACGGAATGACCACAGGCTGAGGATGGCCTGCTGCTTCTATCTCGTCATACACCTGAGTCAGGTTGGCTTCGGTCTTGCCCAGCAGTAAAACCGTAGCGCCATGGGCTGCATAGGTCTTTGCTGCCGCTGCGCCAATGCCGCGACCTGCGCCGGTGACCAGAATTACCCGGTCCTTAAGCAGTTCAGGGCGAGCGGAGTAATCGAACATGAGAAACCTCTGTAGCTGTAAATAAGGCTCAAGCCGCTGTCAGCAACTGCACAGCGCGTTATCCAGAACCTTGCGCAGGTCCAGTGGATGATCCACAACCACATCGGCGCCCCAGTGATCGGGGTTGTCGTTGGGGTGGATATAGCCGTAACGCACAGCGGCAGTCCGGGTACCGGCATCGCGACCGGACTCGATGTCGCGCAGATCATCGCCCACGAACAGCACGCTGGCCGGGTCCAGATCAAGCTGGCTGCAAGCCAGGATCAGTGGCTCCGGGTGAGGTTTGCTGTAGGTCACATGGTCGGGGCAGATCAGCAGCGCCGAGCGTTGGGCCAGGTCGAGCTGTTCCATGATCGGTTGGGCGAAACGCACGGGCTTGTTGGTTACAACACCCCAGATCAGGCCGGCCTTTTCAATGTCGGCCAGCAGTTCTGCCATGCCGTCGAAGAGTCGGCTGTGGACCGCGCAATCACGTTGGTAGCGCTCCAGAAACTCAAGGCGCAGGGCCTCGAAGGCCGGATCCTGCGGGGACATGGCAAAGGTTGCCGCGACCATGGCCTTGGCGCTGCCCGAGATTTCATCGCGAATCAGCTTGTCCGGGACTGCTGGCAGGCCACGATCGGCCAGCATCGCCTGGGAAATGGCGATGAAGTCCGGTGCGGTGTCGAGCAATGTGCCGTCCATGTCGAATAGAACCGCTCTCAAGCGCATGCCTTATGCCTCCCGCAGTGTCTGGATCATGTAGTTGACGTCTACATCCGAGGCCAGCTTGTAGTGCTTGGTCAGCGGGTTGTAGGTCAGGCCGATGATGTCCTTGACCTGCAGGCCGGCATCGCGGCTCCAGGCACCCAGCTCCGACGGGCGGATGAATTTCTTGAAGTCGTGTGTGCCGCGTGGCAGCAGGCCCATGATGTATTCGGCGCCGACAATCGCGAACAGGTAAGCCTTGGGGTTGCGGTTGATGGTGGAGAAGAACACCTGGCCGCCGGGCTTGACCATGCGATAGCAGGCGCGAATCACGGAAGAAGGGTCCGGTACGTGCTCCAGCATTTCCAGGCAGGTCACCACATCGAACTGCTCGGGCATTTCTTCGGCCAGGTCTTCGGCGGTGATCTGGCGGTACTCGACGTTCACGCCGGATTCGAGCTGATGCAACTGGGCCACGGCCAATGGGGCTTCGCCCATGTCGATGCCGGTCACGGTAGCACCGCGCTGGGCCATGGCCTCGCTGAGAATGCCGCCGCCACAACCGACGTCGAGCACTTTCTTGCCCGCCAGATTGACCCGTTCGTCGATCCAGTTGACCCGAAGCGGATTGATATCGTGCAGCGGCTTGAATTCGCTTTCACGATCCCACCAACGATGTGCCAGTGCCTCGAATTTGGCGATTTCTGCGCGGTCGACGTTGCTCATGGGGGTTACCTCTTGAACTTGAAATTCGTTTTCAGAGGCCCGGCGATCAGACAGGCCAGGCCTTCATGTATTCAGTTTGCGCCGCCAATGCGTTTGCCCCAGGCAATCGCGGTCTCGCGTAGCGCCGATTCGTCCATTCGTGTCAGGCGGCGATTGTCGAGCAATTGCTTGCCGGCCACCCAGACATGGCTCACGCAGTCGCGGCCGGTGGCGTATATAAGCTGTGACACTGGATCATAGATCGGTTGCTGCTCCAGCCTGGAAAGATCGAACGCGACGATATCGGCCGCCTTGCCGATTTCCAGCGAGCCCGTCTCGGCCTGGATGCCCAGGGCGCGTGCGCCGTTCAGGGTCGCCATGCGCAATGCCCGATGCGCATCCAGCGCTGTTGCCGAGCCCGCGACAGCCTTGGCCAGCAAGGCCGCAGTGCGTGTTTCGCCGAGCAGGTCCAGGTCATTGTTACTGGCTGCGCCATCGGTTCCCACCGCAACGTTGACGCCGGCTTGCCACAGGCGCTCCACCGGGCAGAAGCCACTGGCCAGTTTCAGGTTGGATTCCGGGCAATGCAGTACGCTGGAGTTGCTTTCTACCAGTAAAGCCAGGTCGTCGTCGCTGATTTGCGTCATGTGTACGGCCTGGAAGCGCGGCCCGAGCATGCCGAGGCGGTTCAGTCGCGCCAGTGGGCGTTCCTGGCGTTGTTCGAGGGATTGCTCGACCTCGAAGGCTGTTTCATGCACATGCATCTGAATCATGGCGTCGAGTTCGTCGGCGATGACCCGGACCTTTTCCAGATTTTCGTCGCTGACGGTGTAGGGCGCATGTGGGCCGAAGGCAATCTTGATGCGCGGGTGATGGATCAGGTCGTTGAACAGCTCGACCCCGATGTGCAGGGATTCGTCGGTGGTCCTGGCTCCCGGAATCGGGAAGTCCAGCACCGGCACGGTGATCTGGGCGCGGATACCGCTGCTATGGGCCCGGTCTGCGGCAACCTTGGGGTAGAAGTACATGTCCGAGAAGCAGGTGATGCCGCCCTTGATCTGTTCGGCAATGGCCAGGTCCGTGCCATCGCGTACAAAATCTTCGGTGACCCATTTGCCTTCGGCAGGCCAGATATGGTCCTGCAGCCAGGTCATCAGCGGCATATCATCGGCCAGACCGCGGAAAAGGGTCATTGCCGCGTGGCCGTGGGCATTGATCAGCCCTGGCGTGAGCAGCATGCCGGGCAACTCCTGCACGTGCAGGGCGTTGTGTTTCAATGCCTCGGCTCTGGGGCCTATATAAACGATGCAGCCATCACGGATGCCGAGTCCATGATCCTTGAGTACCACGCCTGCAGGTTCGACCGGCACCAGCCAGCTGGGCAGGAGCAGGAGGTCGAGCGGTGCTGTCGCGTTCGGCATGTCAGGGCTTCCAGAGCTTATTGCAATAATGGCGAAGTATACCCGAGCACCTTCGCGGTCGGCTCGCTATAATCGTCCCCTTTTGATTCCGGGCTTTGGATTTTCGAGATGGAGTGGGTGGTAATGCGCGATCGGCTATTGGCTGCGGAGAAGGTAAAGGCCATCGATTGGCGAGATGACACTCTGTATCTCCTGGATCAGCGTGTGCTGCCGTTCGAGGAAACCTGGCACGCTTATAACGGTGCTGCGGCAGTGGCCGAAGCGATTCGCTCGATGGTAGTGCGCGGCGCGCCTGCAATCGGTATCGCGGCAGCCTATGGCGTTGTGCTGGGTGCGCGTGCGAGGTTCGCGGCGGGTGGTGACTGGCAGGCGGCGCTGGAGGAAGACTTCTCGCTGCTCGCGGATTCGCGCCCCACGGCCGTCAATCTTTTCTGGGCGCTGAACCGGATGCGCGACCGCCTGCAACGGCTCAAGGAAGGGGATGACCCTCTGGCTGTTCTGGAAGCCGAAGCCGTGGCGATCCATCTGAGCGACCGTGAAGCCAATCTGACCATGGCGCAGTTGGGGGCGGATCTCATTCGCAAGCATCAGGGCAACCTGCAGGCAGTCCTGACCCATTGCAATACGGGCGCCCTGGCGACGGGTGGCTTTGGTACTGCGCTGGGCGTGATCCGTGCCGCGCATCTTGAAGGCATGATCGAGCATGTTTATGCCGACGAAACCCGGCCCTGGCTGCAAGGTTCGCGTCTGACGGCCTGGGAATTGGCGAACGAGGGGATTCCGGTCACCCTCAATGCCGACTCCGCAGCCGCGCATCTGATGCGTACCAAGGGCATTACCTGGGTCATCGTCGGTGCCGACCGCATTACCGCCAATGGCGATGTGGCCAACAAGATCGGCACTTATCAGCTGGCCGTTGCGGCCATGCACCACGGCGTGCGTTTCATGGTCGTGGCGCCAAGCTCTACGATTGATATGGATATGCCCAGCGGCGAAGACATTGTCATTGAAGAGCGTGACGGGCGTGAACTGCTCGAAGTGGGTGGTCATCGCGTGGGGGCTGATGTCGAGGCCTTCAATCCGGTGTTCGATGTGACGCCGGCCGATCTGATCGACGCCATCGTGACCGAAAAGGGCATCGTCGAGCGTCCTGATACCGCCAAGATGGCCCAGCTCATGAGCCGCAAGCACTTGCATTGATCGTTTCGCAGTCTGGCCGCTCCCTCGTTCGGGGCGGCTTGTTTTCAGCGCTTTCAAAGGATAGGAGCGTGACAGCGATTGTGGTAATATCCGGCGGTTTCCAACGGCGCTATCAGTAGTCGCCCTTACTGCGCAGATCCATGGCATAACTCGTTGATTTGTCGTAAGTCGTTGCCTGGCAAATGCCGGCGGCGGCGAGCTTCGTCTATCCCGTATGGATGTACGAGGTTTCACCAGAAAAAGGAATCAGGCTTCTCATGGGCGAACTGGCCAAAGAAATCCTCCCGGTCAATATCGAAGACGAGCTGAAACAGTCCTACCTCGACTACGCGATGAGCGTGATCGTCGGGCGAGCACTGCCGGATGCGCGCGATGGCTTGAAGCCCGTGCACCGGCGTGTGCTGTACGCAATGAGCGAGCTGGGTAACGACTGGAACAAACCGTACAAGAAATCCGCTCGTGTGGTTGGTGACGTAATCGGTAAGTACCACCCGCATGGCGATACCGCTGTCTACGACACCATCGTTCGTATGGCGCAGCCATTTTCGCTTCGCTACCTGCTGGTAGACGGTCAGGGCAACTTCGGTTCGGTCGACGGCGACAACGCCGCGGCGATGCGATACACCGAAGTGCGCATGACCAAGCTGGCTCACGAGCTGCTGGCCGACCTGCACAAGGAAACCGTGGACTGGGTGCCGAACTATGACGGCACCGAGCAGATCCCGGCGGTCATGCCGACCCGTATTCCCAACCTGCTGGTCAACGGTTCCAGCGGTATTGCCGTGGGCATGGCGACCAACATCCCGCCGCACAACCTCGGTGAAGTCATCGATGGCTGTCTGGCCCTGATCGACAACCCCGAAGTCACTGTCGATGAGTTGATGCAGTACATTCCCGGCCCGGATTTCCCGACAGCGGGGATCATCAACGGCCGTGCCGGCATCATCGAGGCCTATCGCACCGGTCGTGGCCGCATCTACATGCGTGCCCGTTCGATCGTCGAGGATATCGACAAGGTGGGCGGTCGCCAGCAGATCGTCATCACCGAGCTGCCGTACCAGTTGAACAAGGCCCGCCTGATCGAGAAGATCGCCGAGCTGGTAAAAGAGAAGAAACTCGAAGGTATCACCGAGCTGCGCGACGAGTCCGACAAGGACGGTATGCGCGTGGTCATCGAGCTGCGCCGTGGCGAGGTTCCTGAGGTCATCCTCAACAACCTCTACGCCCAGACCCAGTTGCAAAGCGTGTTCGGTATCAACATCGTTGCGTTGATCGACGGCCGCCCGCGAATCCTCAACCTCAAGGATCTGCTGGAAGCGTTCGTTCGTCACCGTCGTGAAGTGGTTACCCGCCGTACCGTCTTCGAGCTGCGCAAGGCGCGTGAGCGCGGGCACATTCTCGAAGGTCAGGCCGTTGCCTTGTCGAACATCGACCCGGTCATCGCCCTTATCAAGGCCTCGCCGTCTTCGGCTGAAGCCAAGGAAGCACTGGTCAGCACTCCCTGGGAATCCAGCGCAGTGGTTGAAATGGTCGAGCGTGCCGGTGCTGATTCCTGCCGTCCGGAGAACCTCGATCCGCAGTACGGTCTGCGTGATGGCAAGTATTTCCTGTCGCCAGAACAGGCACAGGCGATTCTTGAGTTGCGTCTGCACCGTCTGACCGGCCTGGAACATGAAAAACTGCTCACCGAGTATCAGGAAATCCTCGGCCAGATCGGCGAGCTGATCCGCATCCTCGGCAGCGCCACGCGCCTGATGGAAGTGATCCGCGAAGAGCTGGAGCTGATTCGTTCCGAATATGGCGATGTGCGCCGCACCGAGATTCTCGATGCGCGTCTGGACCTGACTCTGGGTGACCTGATCACCGAAGAAGAGCGGGTTGTCACCATCTCCCACGGCGGCTATGCCAAGACCCAGCCATTGGCGGTCTATCAGGCTCAGCGCCGTGGCGGTAAAGGCAAGTCGGCTACCGGCGTCAAGGATGAGGACTACATCGCTCACCTGCTGGTCGCCAACAGCCATACCACGCTGCTGATGTTCTCCAGCAAGGGCAAGGTCTACTGGCTCAAGACTTACGAAATTCCGGAAGCATCCCGTGCTGCTCGCGGACGTCCTTTGGTCAACCTGCTGCCGCTGGACGAAGGTGAGTACATCACCGCCATGCTGCCGATCGATCTTGAGGCGCTGCAACAGAGTTCGGGTGCCGATGACGAGCTGGAAGATGCCGAAGATGCGGTGATCGAAGGTGAAGTTGTCGAGGCCGAGGAAGTCGACGAAGAAGACGGTGACACTCCTGAGCTGGTTGCCGAGCCGACTGGCGCCTATATCTTCATGGCTACAGCCTTCGGTACGGTCAAGAAGACGCCTCTGGCACAGTTCTCCCGTCCTCGTTCCAGCGGCCTGATCGCCCTGAAACTGAAGGAAGGCGACACCCTGATCGCTGTTGCGATCACCGACGGCGCCAAGGAAGTCATGCTGTTCTCCGACGCGGGCAAGGTTATCCGCTTCGCCGAGAGCGATGTTCGTCAGATGGGTCGTGGTGCTCGCGGTGTGCGCGGGATGAAGATCGGCAAGGGCCGACTGATTTCCATGCTGATCCCCGAGTCGGGCGCACAGATTCTCACGGCCTCCGAGCGTGGTTTCGGCAAGCGGACCTTGCTGAGCAAGTTCCCGCGTCGCGGTCGTGGCGGTCAGGGCGTTATCGCCATGGTCACCAAGGGTCGTAACGGGAAGCTGATCGGCGCTGTGCAGGTTCAGGAAGGCGAGGAAATCATGCTGATTTCCGACCAGGGCACGCTGGTTCGTACCCGTGTCGACGAAGTGTCCCGACTGGATCGCAACACTCAGGGCGTCACCTTGATCAAGCTTGCCAGCGACGAAACCCTGGTGGGTCTGGAGCGTGTCCAGGAGCCATCGGAAGTCGAAGGCGAAGAGATTGACGGTGAAATCGTGGATGGCACCGTTGTCGAGCCGGATGATGCTGACGACCTGCAAGTCGATGCAGCGACTGACGATGACGAATCTCAAGGCTGAGTTGTAACGTAAATCCGGTAAGGGCTGGCTCGTCTGTGAATGCATGTGCATTACAGGTGACTCAGCCCTTGCGACATTCGGTCGTGTGGCCGAATACGTATTCCTGCAGAAGTGGCCAACAGCTGTCCGGCCTGCTTCGACAAAGAAGCGCGTAAGACCCAACGCATTTGACGAGAGTGGATATGAGCAAGCGAGCCTTTAACTTTTGCGCAGGCCCTGCTGCGCTTCCTGAAGCGGTTCTGTTGCGTGCCCAGGCGGAGCTTCTGGACTGGCACGGCAAGGGCCTGTCCGTGATGGAGATGAGCCATCGCAGCGATGAGTTCGTCTCCATCGCCACCAAGGCCGAGCAGGATCTTCGCGACCTGCTGACCATCCCCTCGAACTACAAGGTGCTGTTCCTGCAAGGCGGTGCCAGCCAGCAGTTTGCCCAGATCGCCCTGAACCTGTTGCCGGAAAACGGCAAGGCGGACTACATCGATACCGGCATCTGGTCGCAGAAGGCAATTGAAGAGGCTTCGCGCTACGGTACGGTCAATGTCGCCGCCAGCGCCAAGCCCTACGACTACTTTGCCATTCCTGGCCAGAACGAGTGGAAGCTGTCCAGGGACGCTGCCTACGTTCATTACGCGCCGAACGAAACCATCGGTGGCCTGGAGTTCGACTGGATTCCGGAAACCGGCGACGTTCCGCTGGTCGCGGACATGTCCTCCGACATTCTTTCCCGTCCGGTGGACGTTTCGCGCTTCGGCATGATCTACGCCGGCGCCCAGAAGAACATCGGCCCGAGCGGCATCGTCGTCGTCATCATTCGTGAAGACTTGCTCGGTCGTGCCCGTGCGCTCTGCCCGACCATGCTCGACTACAAGGTCGCAGCCGATAACGGTTCGATGTACAACACGCCGCCGACCCTGGCCTGGTATCTGTCGGGTCTGGTCTTTGAGTGGCTCAAGGAGCAGGGTGGTGTCGAAGCCATCGGCAAGCTCAATGAAGTCAAGAAGCGCACCCTGTATGACTTCATCGATGCCAGCGAGCTGTACAGCAACCCTATCAACAAGCCCGATCGCTCCTGGATGAACGTGCCGTTCCGTCTGGCCGATGATCGCCTGGACAAGCCGTTCCTGGCGGGTGCCGATGCCAATGGCCTGCTCAACCTCAAGGGCCATCGCTCGGTCGGCGGCATGCGTGCTTCCATCTACAATGCTGTCGACATCAATGCAGTCAATGCGCTGGTGACCTACATGAAAGACTTCGAGAAGGAACACGGCTGATGTCCGAGCAAGAACTCAAGGCGCTGCGAGTCCGCATCGACAGCCTGGACGAAAAGGTTCTGGAGTTGATCAGCGAGCGCGCTCGCTGCGCGCAGGAAGTGGCGCGGGTGAAAATGTCCTCGCTGGCGGAAGGCGAAGTGCCTGTGTTCTATCGCCCGGAGCGTGAGGCTCAGGTTCTCAAGCGTGTCATGGATCGCAACCGTGGTCCGCTGAGTAACGAAGAGATGGCGCGTCTGTTCCGCGAAATCATGTCTTCCTGCCTGGCGCTGGAGCAGCCGCTGAAGGTCGCTTATCTGGGGCCTGAAGGGACGTTTACCCAGGCCGCGGCCATGAAGCATTTCGGGCATGCCGTCATCAGCCTGCCCATGGCAGCTATTGATGAAGTGTTCCGCGAAGTGGTTGCCGGTGCAGTGAATTTCGGCGTAGTGCCGGTGGAAAACTCCACCGAGGGCGCGGTCAATCACACCCTCGACAGCTTCCTCGAACACGACATGGTCATCTGTGGCGAGGTCGAGTTGCGTATTCACCACCATTTGCTGGTCGGTGAGAGCACCAAGACTCAAAGCATTACCCGCATCTATTCCCATGCCCAGTCGCTGGCGCAATGCCGCAAGTGGCTGGATGCCCATTACCCGAATGTCGAGCGTGTCGCTGTTGCCAGCAACGCCGAAGCGGCCAAGCGGGTCAAGAGCGAGTGGAATTCCGCCGCCATTGCCGGAGACATGGCAGCCAGCCTGTATGGTCTGACACGTCTGGCCGAGAAGATCGAAGATCGTCCCGACAACTCCACGCGGTTCCTGATCATCGGTAATCAGGAAGTGCCGCCGACCGGTGACGACAAGACCTCGATCATTGTGTCGATGAGCAACAAGCCGGGTGCCTTGCATGAGCTGCTGGTGCCGTTCCATGAGAACGGGCTGGACCTGACCCGCATCGAAACTCGTCCTTCGCGCAGTGGCAAGTGGACTTATGTGTTCTTCATCGATTTCGTGGGGCACCACCAGGATCCGCTGGTCAAGGCGGTGCTGGAGAAGATCAGTCATGAAGCCGTTGCACTGAAGGTGCTGGGTTCCTACCCGAAAGCGGTTCTTTGAAGAGACGATACATGAGCAGCGATTTCTTCACTCCGGCGTTGCCGGGTGTGCAAACACGTTCGCCTTGCGCGGGTGTCAGTCACAAGGTTTCTGCGCGTGGTTGATTTCACGTCGGTGCAGTCCGTTCGACCTGTTATTGGTCGGCTTGTGGTCGTCGGTCTGGGTTTGATCGGCGGCTCCTTTGCCAAAGGTGTTCGCGAAAGCGGTCTGTGCCGTGAGGTGGTGGGGGTCGATCTTGACCCGCGCTCACGCAAGCTGGCCGTTGAGTTGGGGGTTGTGGATCGTTGCGAGGATGATCTGGCTGCCGCTTGTCGTGGCGCTGATGTCATTCAGCTTGCAGTTCCTATCCTGGCGATGGAAAAGCTGCTTGCGCTGCTGGCTCCCCTTGATCTTGGCAATGCCATCCTGACGGATGTCGGCAGTGCCAAGGGCAATGTGGTCAGGGCTGCGCGGCTTGCGTTCGGCCATATGCCGACCCGTTTCGTGCCGGGGCACCCGATTGCGGGTTCCGAGCAGAGTGGTGTCGAGGCGTCGAATTCCGAGCTGTTCCGGCGGCATAAGGTGATCCTGACGCCGTTGGCCGAGACCGATCCCGATGCCGTGGCGCTGGTTGATCGCCTCTGGTCGGTACTGGGTGCCGATGTCGAGCACATGCAGGTCGAGCGTCACGATGAGGTGCTGGCTGCGACCAGTCACTTGCCGCATTTGCTGGCATTCGGTCTGGTGGATTCTCTGGCCAAGCGTAACGAGAATCTGGAGATATTCAGGTACGCAGCAGGCGGCTTTCGTGATTTCACCCGCATCGCAGGCAGTGATCCGGTGATGTGGCACGATATCTTTCTGGCCAACCGCGAGGCGGTGCTGCGAACGCTGGATACATTCCGCAGCGACCTCGATGCCTTGCGTGAAGCTGTGGATACAGGCGATGGGCATCAGTTGCTGGGCGTGTTTACCCGTGCCCGTGTTGCCCGGGAGCACTTCGGCAAGATTCTCGCCCGTCGCGCCTATGTAGAGCCTACCAGCACGGATGATCTGGTCTTTGTTGCCAGCCCCGGAGGCCGTGTCAGCGGCAATGTTCGAGTGCCGGGTGACAAATCCATCTCCCACCGCTCGATCATGCTGGGTTCTCTGGCTGAAGGCACCACCGAGGTCGAAGGTTTTCTTGAAGGCGAGGATGCGCTGGCGACCTTGCAGGCCTTCCGTGACATGGGCGTGGTGATCGAAGGCCCGCATCATGGTCGCGTGACGATCCATGGTGTCGGCATGCGCGGCCTGAAAGCTGCGCCCGGCCCGATCTATCTGGGGAATTCCGGAACCTCCATGCGTCTGCTGTCGGGGCTGCTGGCCGCGCAGGATTTCGACAGTACCCTGACGGGCGATGCCTCGCTCTCCAGGCGCCCCATGAGTCGTGTGGTCGATCCTTTGCGTGAAATGGGTGCTGTCATCGAAACGGCTGCCGATGGCCGTCCGCCACTGACCATTCATGGTGCAGGAAAACTCTCGGGTCGAGCCTACACTACGCCAATGGCCAGTGCGCAGGTCAAATCCTGCCTGTTGCTGGCCGGTTTGTATGCACACGGCGAGACAGTGGTCAGCGAGCAGGCACTCACACGCGATCATACCGAGCGCATGCTGCGTGGCTTCGGCTATCCGCTGTCGGTCGAGGGCAACAAGGTTTCGGTCGAGTCCGGGCATAAACTGGTCGCGACCCGTATAGAAGTGCCGGCGGATATTTCATCGGCAGCGTTTTTCATGGTGGCGGCCTCGATTACCGAGGGTTCCGAGCTGCTGCTTGAACATGTGGGCGTCAATCCGACACGTTCAGGTGTTATTGATATTCTTCGCCTGATGGGCGGTGATATCACCCTGGAAAACCCGCGTGAAGTGGGAGGTGAGCCTGTTGCGGACCTGCGCGTGCGCTCTGCTTCCCTGAAAGGTGTAGATATCCCGGAAGCGCTGGTGCCGTTGGCCATCGACGAGTTTCCGGTGCTGTTCATTGCAGCGGCCTGTGCCCAGGGGCGCACTGTCCTGCGCGGTGCCCAGGAGTTGCGAGTCAAGGAGTCTGACCGGATTCAGGCCATGGCCGACGGTCTGCTGGCGTTGGGTATCAAGGTTGAGCCGACGCCGGATGGCATTATTATTGAAGGCGGTTCCATGGGCGGTGCCGAGATCGATGCTCATGGCGATCACCGCATTGCAATGGCATTCAGTGTTGCATCATTGCGGGCATCGGCACCGATCCGTATCCACGATTGTGCGAACGTCGCCACATCGTTTCCCAATTTTCTGGCGCTGTGCGCTCAAGTCGGTATGCGTGTCGCGCAAGAGGATCAAAAGTGAAAATCAAAGCACCCGTTATAACCATCGACGGCCCTAGCGGCTCGGGGAAGGGCACTGTTGCCGGTTTGCTTGCCAAGCATCTGGGCTGGTGTCTGCTCGATTCCGGCGCTCTTTACCGTTTGCTGGCCTTTGCGGCACGCAACCACGGTGTCGATCTGACCAATGAAGAGGCGCTGAAGCTGCTGGCGGCACATCTTGATGTGCAGTTCGAGACGACTTCCGGTGGTCAGGGGCAGCGCATCATCCTTGAGGGTGAGGATGTTACCCATGCCATCCGTAACGAGCAGATCGGCAGCGGCGCTTCCCAGGTGGCTTCCTTGCCCGCAGTGCGTGATGCGTTGTTGCAGCGCCAGCGTGCGTTTCAGGAAGAGCCGGGGCTCGTTGCCGATGGCCGCGACATGGGGACGGTGGTGTTTCCCGACGCGCCCCTGAAGATTTTTCTCACTGCCAGTGCCGAGGAGCGTGCACGTCGTCGTTACTTGCAGTTGAAGGCCAAGGGTGATGATGTTAGTCTGTCGAGTCTGCTAGATGAGATATGTGCGCGCGATGAGCGCGACACCCAGCGAGCGGTAGCTCCGCTAAAGCCGGCGCATGACGCCATACAGCTGGATTCCACCGAGTTATCCATCGAGCAGGTGCTGGAACGCATTCTGAGTGAGGTCGCGCTACGCGATATCGCCGGGTGATCAAGGAGCTGCACAGGCGACCAGATTTAGTCCTGCCAGCTTCCTTTTACATGAACGAAACCCACGTTGTCTGGGACGTGGCAGATGGGCGTATTCTTCGCCCTTGATCAACAGGAATTAAAATGAGCGAAAGCTTTGCAGAACTTTTTGAAGAAAGCCTAAAAACCCTGAACCTTCAGCCGGGCGCAATCATTACCGGTATCGTTGTCGACATCGACGGCGACTGGGTAACTGTACACGCTGGTCTGAAGTCCGAAGGCGTCATCCCGCTCGAGCAGTTCTACAACGACGCTGGCGAGCTGACCATCAAGGTCGGTGACGAAGTTCACGTTGCGCTGGACGCGGTAGAAGACGGCTTTGGCGAAACCAAGCTGTCCCGCGAAAAAGCCAAGCGCGCCGAGTGCTGGATTGTTCTGGAAGCGGCTTTCGCAGCTGAAGAAGTGGTCAAGGGCGTTATCAACGGTAAGGTTAAAGGCGGCTTCACTGTCGACGTTAACGGCATCCGTGCGTTCCTGCCAGGTTCTCTGGTTGACGTCCGTCCAGTGCGCGACACCACGCACCTGGAAGGCAAAGAGCTCGAGTTCAAGGTCATCAAGCTGGACCAGAAGCGCAACAACGTTGTCGTTTCCCGTCGCAGCGTCCTGGAAGCCGAGAACAGTGCAGAGCGCGAAGCACTGCTCGAGTCCTTGCAGGAAGGTCAGCAAGTCAAAGGTATCGTCAAGAACCTCACCGATTACGGCGCATTCGTCGATCTGGGTGGCGTCGATGGCCTGCTGCACATCACCGACATGGCCTGGAAGCGTATCAAGCATCCATCGGAAATCGTCAATGTTGGCGATGAGATCGATGTAAAAGTCCTGAAGTACGATCGCGAGCGCAATCGTGTTTCCCTGGGTCTGAAGCAACTGGGCGAAGACCCATGGGTTGCTATCAAGGCTCGTTACCCGGAAAGCACCCGCGTTACCGCGCGTGTAACCAACCTGACCGACTACGGCTGCTTCGCAGAGCTGGAAGAAGGCGTGGAAGGCCTGGTACACGTTTCCGAAATGGACTGGACCAACAAGAACATCCACCCGTCCAAAGTCGTTCAGGTTGGCGACGAAGTGGAAGTCATGGTTCTGGACATCGACGAAGAGCGTCGTCGTATCTCCCTGGGCATCAAGCAGTGCAAATCGAACCCGTGGGAAGATTTCTCTGGCCAGTTCAACAAGGGCGATAAAATCTCCGGCACCATCAAGTCGATCACCGATTTCGGTATCTTCATTGGTCTGGACGGCGGCATCGACGGCCTGGTTCACCTGTCCGACATCTCCTGGAACGAAGTGGGCGAAGAAGCCGTACGTCGCTTCAAGAAGGGCGACGAGCTCGACACCGTAATCCTGTCTGTTGATCCAGAGCGTGAGCGTATCTCCCTGGGTATCAAGCAACTGGAAAGCGATCCGTTCTCCGAGTACGTCACTGTCAATGACAAAGGCGCTATCGTTCGCGGTACCGTTAAAGAAGTTGACGCCAAAGGCGCCATCATCACTCTGGCCGACGACATCGAAGCTACCCTCAAAGCCTCCGAAATCAGCCGTGACCGCGTTGAAGACGCGCGTAACGTTCTGAAAGAAGGCGAAGAGATCGAAGCCAAGATCATCAGCGTTGACCGCAAGAGCCGCGTAATCAGCCTGTCCATCAAGTCGAAAGACGTTGAAGACGAGAAAGAAGCTATCCAGAGCCTGCGTAGCAAGCCTGAAGCTGCTGAAAGCACTGGTCCAACCACTATTGGTGACCTGCTGCGCGCGCAAATGGAAAAACAGAACTAAGTTCTGCTTGACCATGAAAAAGGGCGACTTCGGTCGCCCTTTTTTGTGGGCGCTATTTGGGGGTTATAACGCTGGGTTTCTGTAGCCGCTGTCTGGGTGCTTTAAACGTTTTAAACGCCTCCAGATGCCTTGCAGGCCGCATCCTGCCTCGCGTCACTGTCCCTGTCCTCCATTCCCGCCTTTGCAGTCATGCTCCTGTCATGGATTCATGCCTGGTTGATATGAGTTCACATAAGTCAATACATGGGCTGTTCAAAATCATCCGGTCATGCTAAAACCTTCGGAGCGCTGATCTAGCTGCTTGAAAAAGAAGGGAAAAATATGACGAAGTCGGAGTTGATCGAACGAATTGTCACCCATCAAGGGCTGCTCTCATCAAAGGATGTCGAGTTGGCCATCAAGACCATGCTTGAACAAATGTCTCAGTGCCTGGCAACAGGCGACCGCATCGAAATACGCGGGTTTGGCAGCTTTTCCCTGCATTACCGCGCACCGCGGGTAGGGCGCAATCCTAAAACGGGCCAGTCTGTCAGTCTTGACGGAAAATTCGTTCCTCACTTCAAGCCAGGCAAGGAGTTGCGGGATCGAGTCAACGAGGATGAAGAAGAGGGCCTCTGAGGCCGATAACCAAAGGACCAGCGGATGCACATCTTCAAACGAATCATCTTGATCGTCGTTGTGTTGCTTGTCGTTCTGGCAACGACGGTATTCATGCTTGAGAATCAGCAGCCTGTCACGTTGGTTTTTTTCGGCTGGTCTGCCCCTCGGCTTTCCCAGGCCATCCCTGTCGTTCTGGCGCTCCTGCTGGGTATGCTGGTCGGGCCTGTACTTGCCTGGCTGGTAAGTCTGCGTAAAAAGCGTACGCGCTCGGCTCGTTCAATTTAAAGCAGGCATCCCGGAGCCTGCTGCCGTGCGAAAAGCTTATGAGAGCCTGGCAGTTTTTGTCTTCTGTCCCGATTCTGCGCATTCCTTGAGTTTTACTTGACGGGGCTGCCAGGCCCGTCTTTTGCCTGATAAGTTATGTGCTGATTTCATTTGTGGGAATTTTCTTATTGTTCTTAGAGAAAGTTAATTCTTGATAGTAGTCTTTTTTAGACTGTTTTTAGTTTGCCCCGATTTACGGGGTGTTTAGTGTCGTTTATCCATGTCAGGCGCTTTTTTCTGTTGTTCTTGTGCCCGCCTGTCAAGACTTGAAGATAAGTCTTTGCAGCGCAGAATAGTCCATCTTTCAATCATTCGATGTCACGCCCTGACGTTATTCACAGGGGCTGGCTTATAGAACAGGTGGCTGCATGTCTTTCCCTGAAATCATTCATCACGGCTCAACTAATAATGTCACGGGTTCTTGTCACCAGTTGTTCATGGAGTCTGCCAGTAGCCTGCTGATCGACTGTGGGGCGATTCAACATGAAAGAGTGGTGCCGGACACAGGCAAGTTCGGTTTTTCGCCAACTGACATCAAGGCTTTCATTGTCACTCATGTACACGCCGACCATGTAGGACGAATTCCCGGGTTACTGGCTGCGGGTTATCAAGGTCCTATTCTGTGCAGCGAGCCTTCTGCGCATTTGCTGCCTCTGGTAATGGAAGATCTCCTCAAGATTGAGTTTCACCATGACCGCAAGCAGATTGACCGCTATCTGGCGCTGATTGAAAAGCGCGTGATTGCCTTGCCCTTCGATCACTGGTTTGTTCTGGCCAACACTGATTCGCTGATCTGCAAGGTTCGTTTGCAACGTGCCGGGCATATTCTGGGCTCTGCGTATATCGAGTGCGATCTGCACTATCCGTTGGAAGGGCGTACGGAACGTGTCGTGTTTTCGGGCGATCTGGGCGCGGCTCATGCACCGATGCTTCCCTCCCCGAAGTCACCCGAGCGGGCTGACATCCTGGTGCTGGAGAGCACTTATGGCGATCGCCTTCATGCAGACCGCAGCACGCGGCAATTGCGTCTTGAGCAGGTGATTGACCAGGCTCTGGAGGATCATGGCACGGTCTTGATTCCCGCATTCAGCATTGGTCGCACTCAGGAGTTGCTGTACGAGCTGGAAGATATCCTGCGTCGCAAGACACTGCCGGGCAGGCTGTCCGATCAGGATGTCGGGCCTGCTGACACGTCTGTCTTGCCGATGGACTGGCCGCAGCTCCCGATCATTCTCGACTCCCCTCTGGCCAGCCGCTTCACCGGGGTCTATCAGGCATTTCAGGACTATTGGGATGAGGATGCTCAAGAGCGCTTGAAGAGCGGAAGACGGCCTTTGGGGTTTTCTCAATTGATTACCATCGATAGCCATGCCCGGCATTTGCAGACGGTCAACTATCTGGCCAGTACTGCACGACCCGCTATTGTTATCGCAGGCAATGGCATGTGTGCCGGCGGGCGGATCGTGAACTATCTGAAAGCCATGCTGGGAGACAGGCGGCATAACGTGGTTTTTGTCGGTTATCAGGCCAAGGGCACGCCAGGGGCTGCGATTCAGAAGCATGGCCCTGTGGGCGGGTATGTCGAGCTTGATCGAGAACGCTTCGAGATTCGTGCCGGTATCTCTACCGTGGCGGGCTATTCCGCGCATGCGGATCAGGAAGAACTGGTCAGATTTGTAACGGACATGGCCGAGTGGCCAGTGCAGATAAGGCTGGTACATGGCGAGGCGAGTGCCAAGAAGGCGCTGGGCAATGTTTTAAATCGAAAGTACTCACTGGCAAACCGGCGTCTGGAGTTGGTCATACCTTGAGCCCGTACGCTGAAAGTCATTCTGGTTTTCAGGGCGCGTAATACAGGGCAAGGCATGTTTTTCACAAAAGCTTTGTGATTCTTTGCAGGTCGATATTTCCAAAACCTGTACGATGTTCAAGTGGGCATCACTGCTGGGGGTGAATGACACGATGGAAGAAACAGTACGGTCTTTTCTGGAACGCAAAAAATGGTTGAGTGGTTTTCGGTAGTCGCTGTAGCGGTTTTATCTTTAGGGTTGACGGCAGTGCTTCGCAGGTACGCCCTGTCCAGAAGCCTGATGGATATCCCAAATGCTCGTAGCTCACACAAGATTCCCACACCGCGAGGCGGCGGGGTTTCCATTGTTGTAGCCTTTTTGCTTGCCATTCTGCTGTTGGGGCTTGGAGACCGGATTCCGTTTTCGGCTCTGATGGCCATCCTTGGTGCGGGCGGACTGGTCGCCGTGATCGGTTTCATGGACGATCATGGGCACATCGCCGCACGCTGGCGTTTGCTGGGGCATTTCAGTGCGGCGGCATGGGCGCTTGCCTGGCTGGGAGGATTGGCGCCACTCGATTTCTTTGGTTTCACCCTCGACCTCGGGATTGTCGGCCATGTTCTTGCCGCTTTTTACCTGGTCTGGATGCTGAACCTCTATAACTTCATGGACGGCATCGACGGCATCGCGAGCATCGAGGCGGTAACGGTCTGTGGCGGTGTCAGCCTCATTTATGTACTGGGCGGCTTTGGCGAGTTGCTGTGGGGGCCTGTACTGCTGGCTGCTGCGGTGATGGGGTTTCTCTACTGGAATTTTCCTCCTGCACGGATATTCATGGGCGATGCAGGCAGCGGGTTTCTGGGCATCGCGCTGGGCGTGCTTTCCCTGCAGGCTGCATGGGCTTCACCTCAGTTGTTCTGGGCCTGGCTGATTTTGCTGGGGGTATTTATCGTCGATGCCACTGTGACGCTTGCCCGCCGTCTGTTGCGTGGAGACAAGGTATACGAAGCCCATCGAAGCCATGCGTATCAGTTCGCCTCGCGTCGTTATGGCAGGCACCTTCCGGTGACCCTGGCTGTCGGCTTTATCAATGTCTTCTGGCTTCTGCCTGTGGCGTTGTGGGTTTCGCTATTCGATGGCGACGGTTTGACGGGCTTGCTGATTGCCTATGTGCCGCTCGTCATATTGGCCCTTAAATTCGATGCGGGCCGCCTGGAATCCAATTGAGTTTAAGTATTAGCGCTTTTTCATCTAAATTGAGACATTGCATGTCTGCATTTGCTTCGGATATCGGGTGTAACGTTTTGTAGAGGATCGAGAGGTCGTGGAGGCATGAACAGATTACGAGCTTTGCTGCTGGCCTTGCCGCGGCGGAGAAAGCGAATAGTTCAAGTCGTTGCTGACCTCTTTCTGGTCTGGTTTGCTCTGTGGATGGCATTTGTCGTTCGTCTGGGCGTTGAGGACCTGATCAACCCTCTTGAAAAACATACCTGGCTTTTCGTCAGTGCGCCGATCATTGCCATCCCGCTGTTTATCCGGTTCGGGATGTATCGCGCGGTCATGCGTTATTTCGGTAACGATGCTCTGATAGCGATTATCAAGGCCGTAACGCTGTCTGCGCTCGTCCTTGGGTGCGTGGTCTATCTGTACAGCAACCACCAGCATGTGGTTCCCCGTTCGATCATGTTCAACTACTGGTGGCTGAGCATGATCATGATCGGCGGCCTGCGCCTGGCCATGCGGCAGTATTTTCTCGGCGACTGGTTCGTGGCCGCACAACACATGCCTTTTGCCAATCGCGACGATGGCCTGCCAAAGGTCGCTATCTATGGCGCTGGTGCCGCAGGCAATCAACTGGTAGCAGCCCTGCGAATGGGCAGGCTCATGCGCCCCGTTGCTTTCATCGATGATGACAGGTCGATCTCCAATCGCGTTATTTCCGGGTTGCACGTTTACAGGCCCAAACATATCCAGCGCATGATCGAAGTCACGGGTGCGCAGGAAATTCTGTTGGCGATTCCGTCTTCATCACGTGGGCGCCGTCGAGAGATTCTCGGGTTTCTGGAGGGGTTTCCTCTGCACGTGCGAAGTGTTCCGGGGTTCATGGATCTGGCTTCGGGGCGCGTCAAGGTCGATGACCTTCAAGAGGTCGACATCGCTGACCTTCTGGGGCGCGACCCCGTGCCCGCCAGGGAAAACCTGCTTGAGCATTGCATCAAGGGGCAGACGGTTCTGGTGACAGGGGCGGGTGGTTCGATTGGTTCGGAGTTATGCCGGCAGATACTGGAACTGGGGCCTACGAAGCTGCTGTTGCTGGATCATGGCGAGTTCAATCTTTACTCCATCTTGTCCGAGCTTGAGCAGCGTGTGGCGCGTGAATCCTTGCGGGTCAAGTTGCTGCCTATTCTGGCGTCTGTACGCAACCCTCCAAAGCTGCTGGACATCATGAAGACCTGGAAGGTCGATACGGTCTATCACGCTGCCGCCTACAAGCATGTGCCAATGGTCGAGCACAACATTGCAGAAGGGGTTGCCAATAACGTCATGGGCACCCTTCATACGGCTCAGGCGGCTTTGCAGGCCGGAGTTTCCAACTTCGTCCTGATCTCTACCGACAAGGCTGTCAGGCCTACCAACATCATGGGCAGTACCAAACGGCTTGCCGAACTGATCCTGCAGGCATTGAGCCGTGAAACCGCACCGGTGATCTTTGGTGACGTGGCCAATGTCCATCAGGTCAACAAGACCCGTTTCATCATGGTTCGCTTTGGCAATGTGCTGGGTTCTTCGGGGTCGGTGATTCCGCTGTTCCACAAGCAGATCCAGTCTGGCGGGCCGGTAACAGTCACTCATCCGAAGATCACCCGTTACTTCATGACCATTCCCGAAGCGGCGCAACTGGTCATTCAGGCGGGCTCGATGGGGCAGGGAGGTGATGTCTTTGTTCTGGACATGGGCGAGCCCGTCAGGATCACCGAACTGGCCGAAAAGATGATTCATCTGTCAGGCCTGAGCATTCGCTCGGAGAAGAACCCCCAAGGCGATATTTCCATCGAGTTCACAGGTTTGCGCCCCGGGGAAAAGCTTTACGAGGAATTGCTCATTGGTGAAAACGTCGTGGCCACCGAGCATCCGATGATCATGAGCGCCAACGAAGATCATCTGCAATGGGATGTGTTGAAAGGGCAACTGACGGCATTACTTGAAGCCGTTGATCAAGATGATTACAACAGTGTTCGCCAATTGCTGCGCGAAACGGTCAGTGGCTACAGCCCTGAAGGGGAAATTGTTGACTGGATATATCAGGAGCGTCGCCGGGGGACTGACTTGAAGTAATCGGGTGCGCATTAATATCTTGAATATATATTAGAATAATTAAAATGTTTCGCTGTTTTAAATTGAGCGCGGAAACAAGTAGACACTTTCCGTTCCTTTGATACTGATAACGAGTGGTCTAGATTATGAGGGCGGCATTTGGAGTGCTGCCTTTGAATCCTATGGAGCGTTATCTATGCGAACTGATTTTTTGTCCTCGTTGTTATTTGCCTTGCTTGCCAGCTTCTCGGTTGCCGTTACGGCGGCACCTGCTGGCCAGATGATGACTGATACCGTTGCCCCTCATTCTGTTGCCCAGCAACAGCAAACCGGAACTGTCAATATCAATAAGGCCGATGCCGACACACTTCAAAAGGAACTTGTGGGTATCGGTAAAAATAAAGCCAGTGCGATAGTTGCTTATCGGGAAGCCAACGGTGAGTTTGCATCCGTCGAAGAACTGATTGAAGTAAAGGGCATTGGCAAGGCTCTTCTGGACAAGAATCGCGACAAGTTGGCGGTTGAATGATAGCGCCTTGAAAGTCCGGTCAATCGCCGAGCTTTCATCCTCTGCACGGGAATGACGCTCGTGCAGCTCCAGCCTCGCGGGTTGGACGCTCAACGAACCTCTTTTATTTCCTGTTTGAGCCTGTCGCGTGTGTTGTTCAGAATCTGCTCCGACAGTTTGGCGTCCTGAGTACTGCGCGACAGTACCAGGGCTCCAACCAGTGTCGACAGGATGCTGATGCTTCTTTCCTCGATGTTTTCCCCTGGCAATACCTTGGCAAATGACGATTGCAGATGAAGGATGATTTCATCGGTGGTTATGCTGGGTTTGCCTGTCTGCCCCAGTTCTGCACAAATGTTTGGCAGCGGACAGCCTGATTCGGGAGAGTCGCGGTGCTCGGTCGAGAGGTACAGGTCGATGAGGCCAGACAGCGGGTCTTCCATGGCGAAGAACTTGCCGATGGTTTCCTCCGCTTCTTTCGCGGCGCTACGCAGGGCCTGCTCTACCAGGTCATCCTTGGATTTGAAGTGGGCATAAAAGCCGCCATGGGTCAGACCCAGCGCTTTCATCAACGGCTGCAGGCCTGTGGCACCAATACCGTCACGGCGAAAGCGTGCCGACGCTTCCTTGATGATGCGCTCATGGGTTTGAGCTTTGTGATCCAGGGCATAACGCATGTGATGAGCCTCCCGACTATGGCTCTTAAATTGTTACTGCGTATTTTCACATGGATAGGTTAATCGATGCAGCGATGATTTCTTAAATCGCATTTACAGCATCCGGGTGTTAGACACATTTGGCAATGCAAGTTCAAGATGGGCTCATGTTACGTGTTTTTACGCAAGGCAGAACCTGCCGATCGGCATACTACGAAAGGATGATACCGCTCGTCAGAGGGGGATCAGGGTGACGGGGTCGACGCATCCTGGCGCGAAACCTTGCGGCAATGGACCAGCGCATCGCGAATCATGAAGTTGACCAGCGTCGGTGACACCCCCAGTTCCCGGGCGATCTCTTTTTGCGGCACACCATGCAGGCGGTACATCTCGAAGGCGTATCGAGTGCGGCTGGGCAACTCAGCCAATGCGTCGGCAATGTGCTCCAGCGTTGCAAAGTTGATGTGTGAGGTTTCGGGGGATGCACCATGCACGACCACGTTCAGCCCCTCTTCTTCGCTGCCGGAGTACTTCTGCTCAAGCGCCTGCTTGCGATAGTGGTCAATGGCCAGATTGCGCACGATCTGAAACAGGTAGCTGAGCTGGGCCTTGATCGACGAGGTGATTTCAGGGGCCGATTGCAGACGGAAGAAAGCATCTTGCACGACATCTTCTCCACGGGACGTGCAGCCGGTGATACGGGTTGCGACCTTGACCAGGATCGTACGGTTTTCGACGAAAGCCTGTAGCAGAGGAGTATCACACGTACTTGTGGTTAGTCGTTCCGGCATGGAAATCACCTGACAGCAATGGCAGCAGAGGTTTGCAGGGAGGCCCCGACATATCGCGCAACAAATTAGTGTGGATGATAATCATTGTCAATTGTAGTTAGTAACTAATTTCAGATATCCGGGGCTCTTTCCTCACGGATGGGGCATCTGATCCTGGCTTGACTGATATCAAAGGCATGAAGCCGACACGGGCCCAGAATGGCCGGGACCGTAGTGCCCGTTTTTGCGGGCGTGAATTTCGATGGAATGGGATACAGGAATCAGCATGAACGCCTCTGTAGATACGCCTGAAGCACCGCCGGACAAGGTAAGGATTCCGGTCGGTCTGGTGATCGGTGTACTGGCCATGATCGGGGTGTTGTTCTTGCCCATGCCCGCAGGCTTGCCAGTTGCCGGTCAGCGGATGCTGGCGATTCTGGCTTTTGCCGTAGTGGTATGGATTACCGAGGCCGTTTCCTACGAAGCCAGCGCAATCATGATCACCTCGCTCATGGCGTTCCTGGTCGGCTCGGCTCCTACCTTGCAAGACCCGTCAGTGGTTTATGGATCGTCCGCAGCGATCACCATGGCCCTGAGCGGATTTTCCAATTCGGCACTGGCGCTGGTGACAGGTGCGCTCTTTCTTGCCGCCGCCATGACCCATACCGGGCTGGATCGGCGTATCGCGCTGGTGACCTTGTCGCGAATCGGCACCAGCACCCGCAGGATCATGATCGGCGCGATTGCCGTGACGATCCTGCTCAGTCTTGTGGTGCCCAGCGCAACGGCGCGCAGTGCCTGTGTCGTGCCCATCATGATGGGGGTGATTGCGGCATTTGGTGTCGACAAACGCTCGAATATCGCGGTGGCGATCATGATTATCGTGGCCCAGGGCACCAGCGTCTGGAACATCGGTATCCAGACGGCAGCCGCGCAGAACCTGCTGACGGCAGGTTTCATGGACAAGATGCTCGGGCATCGGGTTTCCTGGATCGACTGGCTGATCGCCGGCGCACCCTGGGCCTTGATCATGTCGGGTGTACTGATTCTGCTGGTCCTCAAGCTCTTGCCGCCGGAAAGCGACAGCATTCCCGGCGGCAAGGAAGCGGTTGCGCAATCGCTGGCTGACATCGGCCCGATGACCGGCGCGCAGAAGCGCTTATTGAGTGTCTCTGTACTGTTGCTGCTGTTCTGGTCGACCGAGGGCAAGTTGCACAGTTTCGATACGACCTCCACGACTTATGCAGGCTTGGTGATTCTGCTTCTGCCGCGCTGGGGTGTCATGACCTGGAAGGATGTGCAGTCACGTATTCCCTGGGGCACAGTGATCGTGTTCGGTGTCGGTATCAGTCTGGGGACGGCTTTGCTGACGACCCAGGCCGGTCAATGGCTGGGAGGCCAGGTGGTCGGCAGAACCGGGCTCGATCAGGTCGGGCCGCTGGGGATCTTCGCCATTCTGGGCGCGTTTCTGATCTTGATTCATCTGGGGTTTGCCAGCGCCACGGCCTTGACCTCGGCGTTATTGCCGATCCTGATTGCAGTGCTGCAAACCTTGCCAGGGGATTTCAACCGGCTGGGTATGACCATGTTGCTGGGGTTTGCGGTCAGCTACGGTTTTATCCTGCCGATCAATGCGCCGCAGAATATGGTCTGCCTGGGGACGGAAACCTTCAATGCCCGTCAGTTCGCCAGGGTCGGTATTCCCATGACCATCATTGGTTATGTACTGATGCTGGTATTCGGCATGACGTACTGGAAGTGGCTTGGCTGGATGTAATCCGCAATCGTCAGGTCGGGTAGGGAATGTTCTGTCTTTACCCGGCCTGTAACAGATATCCGGGACAAGCCAGGACGCCTTCGCACATCCCCGTTCATTTCCTCCTCACGATCGGGCTTTCGGTCTGATAACTCTTTGATTTCTGTCCGTGATCCCTGACAATCGCGGCCCCCTGTTTTGGGTGGGACCTTTGACTGCCAAGTTTCGATATGTCCCACCCGATTTGAATAACCGGCCACGGAGACTAGACCGGATGAATGATCAGGCCAATGGCGTCGTAGAACGCCTGGATGCAGAACCCGCGAGCATAGCCGCGTGGAGTCGTCACGATACAACCTGGATGCTGGGACTGTTCGGTACCGCTATCGGTGCCGGCACCCTGTTTCTGCCGATCAACGCAGGTATCGGTGGTTTCTGGCCGTTGCTGGCGCTGGCGTTGCTGGCTTTTCCCATGACGTTTTATGCACACCGCGGTCTGACTCGCTTCGTTCTTTCCGGACGTGACGGGGCCGACATCACCGAAGTGGTCGAGCAACATTTCGGCAAGAGCGCCGGTGCAATGATCACGCTGCTGTACTTCTTTGCGATCTTCCCGATCCTGCTGATCTATAGCGTGGCGCTGACCAACACGGTCACCAGTTTTCTCGAACACCAGTTGCACGTACAGGCTCCGCCGCGGGCGTTGCTTGCCTTTCTGCTGATTCTTGGCCTGCTGTCTGTCGTGCGTTGTGGCGAGAGACTGATCGTCAAGGCCATGAGCCTGATGGTGTATCCGTTCATCGTGGCGCTTGTGTTTCTGTCGGTGTACCTGATTCCGCACTGGACCGGCGGCATCCTGAGCACCGCGACCACCTTGCCTGAGCCATCGGCGTTCCTGCCGGCGCTGTGGCTGGCGATTCCGGTGATGGTGTTCTCCTTCAACCACACGCCGATCATTTCAGCCTTTGCCGTGGATCAGAAGCGCCTGTACGGCAAGAACGCAGATGTGCGCAGTTCGCAGATTCTGGCCCGCGCCCACGGTTTGATGGTGGTGATGGTGCTGTTCTTCGTGTTCAGTTGCGTGCTGACCCTGTCGCCCGCACAACTGGCTGAAGCCAAGGCGCAGAACATTTCGATCCTCTCGTATCTGGCCAACCACTTCAGCAACCCGACCATCGCTTTTGTCGCACCGCTGATTGCGTTCGTGGCCATCGCCAAGTCCTTCCTGGGTCACTACATCGGTGCCAGCGAAGGCTTGAAAGGTCTGATCGTGAAAACCGGTCGTCGTCCTGCGCCTCGTACCCTGGACCGAGTGACTGCCGGTTTCATGCTGCTGGTGTGCTGGCTGGTCGCGACACTCAATCCGAGCATCCTGGGCATGATTGAAACCCTGGGTGGTCCGATTATCTCGGCGTTGCTGTTCCTGATGCCGATGTATGCCATCCACAAGGTTCCTGCCATGCGTCAATACGCTGGCAAGCTCTCCAACATCTTCGTGGTAACGGCTGGCATCGTGGCGATTACCGCGCTGGTTTATTCGCTGTTGCAGTAAGCCATTGATCTTCCACAGAGTCTGCTCTGACTCTGTGGAAGGTTTACCTGGTTTCAGATTCCCTTCCTGCCAGATCCTTGCGCTACGCCCAACTTACCGGTTCATGTCCAGAATCATGCAGGTCGTGCTGGCGGTGGCGTACAAACGATCATCCACGTCATACAGACGGCCTTCGGCCAGCGCCGTCGAACGTCCAAGATGAATGACTTTGCCTTCGGCCCTTACCGGTCCGACCTTGTCGCTCAGTGCTCGAACATAGCTGATCCGCAGATCGAGGGTTGTGTAGCCCTGGCCTTTCTTGAGTTGGGTATGGATAGCGCATCCCATGCATGAGTCCAGCAATGTTGCGGCATATCCACCATGCACGCTTCCAAGCGGGTTGTAGTGACGCTTGTCGGGTGTGCCTTGGAAAATGAACAGGCCAGGCAGCCACTGCAACGGGATGAAGTCCATCAGATCGCCAATCGGAGGGGAGGGGAATTCACCCCGGCCGATGCCTTCCAGAAAATCGACAGGTTCCAGTGCGGCCACTTCAGCAAGGCTGGTAGTACCCACCGGCCCCAGACGCGCCCGCATGTATCTTTCTTCCTCATGCCATAAAGCAAGTTTTTCATCGCGCGAAAGGTTTTGCATGGCGCCTTACTCCTGAGCGGAACAGGGATTGTCAGAAAAATTATGCTCATAATATTTATTTGATTGTTGCAGCAATGTAAAGCGCAAAAAAGGATGGCGTGCCGCCGTTCGAGCGCAGCAGGTACGCGAAGGCAGTGGCGAGGGAGGAGGGCTGTTTATAAAGCGCGGGTACAGGAATGCATCATTGGGGCGTGAATGCCCCAAGTTGCGGATTGCCGTACTGCCCGTTCAGTCAGGCAGTGCTATGGATGAGCTAGTGTTTTAATCCACCGGCTCCGGGTACAGAGGTTTTGACAGGTGCATGATGCTCGCATAGTCATACACATACTGGCGTCCTGCATGGCTGGTCGAACGCAGTTGATCGATCAGCAGCCGCTCTTTCTTGTTCAAGTATCTTAACGCCGGTTCTTCGCTGGACTTCAGGCGATCACGTTCATGGGCGTCAGGAAAGGCGATGACGTTCGTCATGAAATATCTCCTTGATTGAGTCCTTGCTTGCTGCGGTGTAGCCCCTGTTTAACAGCGGTTTACATTACCCACAAAAACTCTGTGCGGGAACCCTGAAAATGACGGGCGTGTCACAGAGCTTGAGTGACTTCAAAGGATTGGCGGTTGCCATTGATGGTGATTTCTACAGTATCGCCTTCAGATTTGCCCAGCAGATTCTGGCCCAGAGGGGCGCGTGCGGTGATGACAGTAATCGGCTGATTGTCTGAATTGATCTTCAGCCCGGCCGCATCCGGGCCAATGAACAGGTATTGCGGTTGATCGCTGCTGGCCTCAAGGGCGACCAGATCACCTGTCTGAATGCCGCGCGCGTCATCGAATGGCTTGAGGGTCCAGCCCTGGTAAAGCGCCAGCGACTGACGAATTTCTTCTACACGACGAGCTTGACCCGCTGCCAGGTAGGAAGCTTCCAGCCCTAGCGTGTCATATTTGTTCTCGGCGATGTTTTCTTCGTGGGTCGCGGTTTCATAAGCGGTCTGCGCTGCACGCAGAGCGATATCCAGATCGATTTTCAGCCTGTCGATAATCTGTTGTAGAACGTCTGCCTTGTTCATGGTCTATCCGCAGTATTGATTGATACCCGCCCGGCTTTTATCGCTGGGGGCCGTGCGGTCCTGCTGCATCCAGAAGTCGCATTTCGAGCGACTGAAGTTTTTCTGCTGTTGCTCCTGGGCCTGCTCACGCGCCTGACGGGCTTCGCTTTCCCGAAGGCTCTGCTCGTATTTCTGGAACATGGTGTTTTCCGGCTCGACCGGCGGCGCAGCAGGTGCCCGCAGTTGAGCGGCGGCTTTTTCCAGCGCCTGTATCTGGGCCGGTGGCAGATTCTTGTAATACAGCATGCCCGTCAGCGCGACCGCCATTGCTCCCAGCCAGATGCCTAGTGCTATACAGAGGATCAGCTTCAGGGAGACATACAGTTCGCGACGGTTTGGGTAGGACGGCATGGCTGGACTCCAGACGTGGGCGACAGTGGCAATTGTGCCATGCCTTACGCTGGTGGAAACCTGTTGTTCTGAAGGACAATCAGCGTTTTTCTCAATCCAGCCTCAGGGAGCCGGGATGAAAGCCTCTTGGGACATTTTTTGCAGCGTCGTCGATAACTATGGCGACGTCGGCGTGACCTGGCGTCTGGCCCGCCAGTTGGTGGCCGAGCATGGGATAGGCGTACGCCTGTGGATCGACGATCTGTCGGCGTTTGTGCGCCTGTATCCTCAGGCCAGTGCCGAGGCGGCTCAGCAGTGGCAGGAGGGCGTGAGCGTCTGTCACTGGCCCGAGTCCTGGGTGGATACGCAGGTGCCGGATGTCGTGATCGAGGCTTTTGCCTGCCGCCTGCCACCCGTGTACACCGACTCGATGTTGCAGCGTTCGCCCAGGCCCTTGTGGCTGAACCTGGATTATCTGAGCGCTGAAGAATGGGTCACCGGATGCCATGGCCTGCCTTCGTTGCAGTCGAGTGGCTTGAAGAAGTTCTTTTTCTTTCCCGGCTTTCGCGAGACGACCGGCGGTCTGTTGCGTGAGCAGGGGCTCATTGCGCAGCGTCAGGCTTTTCAGCATGACACGTCGGCACAGCAAGATTTCCTTCAGCAGTTGGGCGTCGAGCCGTGTGCCGGTGCTCGCCTGATTTCCGTGTTTGCCTACGAAAACCCCGGCATTGGCAGTTGGCTGGATCTGCTGGCCAATGATGAACGTCCCACCCATTTACTGGTGCCCGAAGGCCGTGTGCTGGGTGATGTGCAGCGCTGGCTGGGGACCGATGCCTTGCAGGCCGGAGCTTTCAAGCAACGTGGCGCTCTCGGCATTCAGGTGTTGCCATTTGTCCGGCAGCAAGACTATGACCGGCTTCTCTGGTGCTGTGATTTCAATGTCGTGCGGGGCGAGGACTCTTTCGTGCGTGCCCAATGGGCGGGGCGTCCGATGCTATGGCATATCTATCAGCAGGAAGGCGATGCCCATTTGCCCAAGCTCGATGCCTTTCTGGAGCTTTACCTCGCCGGGCTTTCGCCTGCTGCCGGGCAAGCGCTGAATGAGTTGTGGCAGGCCTGGAGTGCCGGCCGGGATCTTGGGGCAAGCTGGCTGGCGCTGGGCGTTCACTGGGCCGAACTCGAAAAGCATGCCGAGCGCTGGTGTCTGGAACAGGCCTCGCAAACCGATCTTGCTGCGGCGCTAGTACAGTTTTGTCGAAATTGGGAAGTGCAGCCGTGAGACACCAGTGTAGAAGGGCTTTGCGATGGCCATCACAGCATATGTGACAGTCGTTGTGACAACTGCAAGGCCCTCATCCAGAGGCGCACAGGCGCACGATAATGACCCACGCAGGCGCGTTAAGGACCACGCGAGGGCACCCATGGGGGGATGCGCGCACGGACCCGTAGTGAGGTGGTCATTCAGATTTTTCTGTCAGAGTCTCAAGGATCTTTAAGCCGCTTGGCGTTGTCTGTTTTTTCCTACAGACCCGCTCTTGAGTTTCCGGTAGCCTCCCGAGCGCTGGAATGAGACTGGCTTTATGTCCATGGACGACACACAAGGATGATGTTCAATGCTTGCTTCTGCTCGACTGGGTGATAAGCACGTATGTCCACTGCCCGGTCACGGTACTACTCCTATCGCCAGTGCATCGGCTGATGTGAATATCAGCTTCGCCGGTGCAGCCCGTGTTGGGGACGTTTGTGGGTGTGGTGCTGTTATCACTACTGGGTTCCCTTCTATTCTGGTTAATCACCGTCCCATGGCTCACTTAGGGAGTCCTACCAGTCACGGGGGGACAATCATCACGGGCTCAAGTGATACCTTTGGCGGCTTCGTCATGGGCGCGGCTCCAGATGCTGCAATCATTAATTTTGCAGTGCTGGGAGTATTCCGCCCGGATGGCTCTATAGACGACGAGAAGATGGCGACCTTACTGGCCGACCCGAGGTTGGTCGAGAAGGCTACCGCTGCAAAGGCTTTGGTAGATCCTAAGGCAGACGGTAAGGAGCCGGAACCAAAAGCGGAATCTGTCGTATGCAAAGATCCTGACAGGATGGAGGAGCTGGCGGCTTACATTGCTGGTGAGATGAACACCAACATCAATAGCTCTTCTGTGCGGCAGATGAAAGAACTAAACAGCTTTGATCCTGATGAGGAAACCCGTAAATACAATGCGCTCCCGTTTTACCTGCGCCTCGGTAAAGGGCCAGACTTTTACAGTATGGCATTGGGGAAACAGGCCAAAGCGTTCGCTATTTGGACTGAGCGCGTTGGTCAGAACAGACCTTGGGACCATAAGCCGATATTGTCGAAGCGCTTCGGGGGAATATGGCACAAGCAAGGAGAGTACGACTATTTCTATGATATCTGGTCGAACGTCCACTACGGATATGTGGGCGTGGCCGGTGGGCTTTCTGAGAGCGTCCTACTGGACGGTGCGGGGGTTGAGCAGATTGGGTCAGACACTTGGCGTTTCATCAAAGACCCTAAGAGATTTGATGGCCCGCGAAGGACTGAGGGAGTTGAAGGTATGCGTGCGTGGGACGATATCCCCGACAGGGTTTCGATCATTATCGGAATGAACCTGTATAAGGAATATCCAAATGGTGGCCTTACTGGGAAGGTCATTATGGATAAAGTGCTGGCAGTGCCTATAAGCGACTGGGCAACAGGGGTCCGACCACATGTCTGTCCGTGAGAAAAAGCTCTACTTAGGACGATGGGTTACAGGCTTCGTTTCTGTCCTGATTGCAATCTGGTATTTAGCTTTACCAAGAGTCGCCATTTACTACTCAAACGACGGCTCAAAAGGTCTCCATTACGTATTCAATACCCAGCATTCAATCTATCGACGGGACTTACTGCCCGGTGAGACAACCGGTGACGTCGGTCATATTTTCCCTGATGATGATTTCTTTATGATGTTTGATTGGTGGGCCGATAACACGACACCTCGATGCATCAACATCACGCCCAAACGGTGGGGCACGCTGGATATTTACCTTGATGGAAACGGTAGGGTCGACACCGCTAAAACAGACCCTGACGTTATTGCCCGGTTGCAACGGTGCGAGGGGCAAGGAGACCCTTTTAGGCCCTAAGGCTCTGTCAGGATAATTGCAAGATCACTCGACACAGCCACCAAGTAGAACGCAGACGACATCCCCAAAGGCTTCGACCAGAGGACCACCTTGGCTAACTCCAAGAGTGACAAGGAGTAAACCAAGAAATCGGTAGGTGACCCGGTGGGTGGCCAGAGTGCGCGTTACTGCCACAACGGTCTTCCACCGAGTAGTCATCGCTAAGCCTCCTTTATGTGAGTTGGTTATTTGTGGTCATTGATATTCATCGCCTGAGAGGGGTCTTTAAGAGGGGGCATGAGTAACCTTAAGTCCCCCTCTGCTTATAGTGAGTGGTTTTAACTGGGTGCTGGAAATGACCGAACGCCCTTGTTCAGTCATGCTTTCACCAGCCCATATAGTTGGTCGTCGTGCCGTCAGCCTCAAAGCTAAGCATCACGTCGCCCATGAGCATCTGACGGTGATCGTCAAAGCCCACCAATGGGTACTCCATCTGGTCCATTAAGAGTTCCCCCCCAGAATCTCTAAGTCCCCTTTCCAGCGCCTCAGTGAGGAACTGCACGCCGATTGCCAGATCCTCAAGGCGGTCGCTCCACATCAAAGCTGTACGCAATGATGCGCGCTCGTCGCCCCAATCTTCCATGCGATGCCACCTTCGTGCCATCATGAAAAAATATTGGATAGGCCAAAAGGCCCCGTGACGAAGGGATTCTATGTCATCAGTACCTTACAAATTCATCACGCAGTTATCGTCGTTTCAGAACCACGGTATGCAGTGTCCCCCATATGGAGCAACTCCAAAAAATCTACCTGCATGGAGATGGGTCGCCAACCCACTTACCAGTCAGTGTTTTGAGCCGCCCGCCGTCAGGAATCCCAACAGGCTGCTCAAGGATCCCCAGAAGGCGTGTTCGTCTTGGGCGCTTTCGATGTACACGAGCCAATCCCAAAGTATTAAAGCCTTCAAAGCTTTGGAGAAAAACATAAAGAACGCTCGAAAAGCGTTAGGTGATCACGTAGCTCATGTCATGATCACGCAGACTGATGGAGTGTGCACAACGCCGGATGGGTCTGGACACTTCGATCTGCACCAATACTCTACCAGTGTGGTTCATCAAACCATCTTAGTAATGAGCCCAATTCCATGAGCCTTCCTTTAATCGTCGGAGAGAAAATAGAGCCGAAGTTTTTTGCAAAGCATTCGTGGAATGCTGACCTGATAGATTTTGATGGCCCATTATTGAGTTTGTACAAGGGAGAGTATGACGAAGATCTTCTGTACATTTGGTTGGACTGTAACGCGACGAAAAATCGGTGGGGAGTAGTGCCTGTTTCGCGCAACAATCTCCGTGAGTATCTGGATAGCTCGGTCACACTCCAAACCGTATTTAAAGAATCTCCATGGATTGCTATATTTCATACGGGCTCCAGTTCCAATCGCAGAAATTCGCCGCTGCGCACTACATGGAGAAATCTACTCGAATACTTACCCGATGAGGATTCATATTTAGTTCCAGAAATATCAACAGAGGCTGCTCGACGTCTTGCGACGGAGGCTTGTGAAGAGTACCCACTGGGGCTTGATGGAGATATGTATATTGACGATATCGCCGCGATACCAAAGATTTATCAGCAGCTATACTCGTTTCACTACGGGCTCGAACATCTCTACAGGCCAGCTGTAAAGGCAACCTTAGATCGCCTCGCCAACAATTGGACTGGGGGCTTTAGCGCCGTACATCTCTTTACTGGTCTAAATCATGTGACACCATCAATTCATCGAGCGCAGGTTACTGAGATGCGCTACAACTCTCCCGGCCACATAAAGTTGGATCTATTGCCGCAGCTTGCTAAAAAAATAGAAATATCTGGCGGGCAAATAAAAAACGATACATCCTTCCATGCCTTGGAAGAGTTCTACACAACTACCTACAGATATTTCAAAGAGAACAAGATCTCTGGTTTTGATGATGAAAGTGAGGGGAGCACCGTTGATCTTGCCCCTGAAATTACTGAGCGCTTGAACGAGCTCGTTAATTTCTTTTTCCGGCTAATGCTGTGGGAAGACTATCGTGAACAGTTTAGCGTCCTTCAAGTCGGACCTCTACATCAGCTCAGAGCTTTGCTTGCGTACTACCGACGGCTCAGAAAACTGCGACCTTACTTGGTAACTGAGCGACTATCGCTGGGTCGCTCAAAATTGGCCATCTAAACTCAAATGGGGATCAGATTGGGCTCGCCCTTCACACGCACAGGCCCATCTGATCCCCATTTAGTTTTATGCACATCGCGTATTTCATTCAGTCTGTTTAATTTAAAACCCTGACTGCGATTACCTCCACTTATAATTGGGTTCTATCGAATCTCTACGCCCTGCGACTCCATAATCATGAGCAAGAGCTTCTGACTTACAGGGTCGTTCGGAACGAGCCCGCGAAGACCATAAATACACCAGTCATGTATTCCTGATCGGCACGGCGAGAGTCAGTCCCAGCGGCACCGAAGGCGTTGTAACCAACCTGTCCGGCGCTTGCGAGAACCCCATAGGCCGGAACCTGTTCGGCAATACGCCCAAGGGAACTGGTGATTCTGTCGTCCTTCGTGGCGCTGTACTTCATTGCGCCGGGCTCCTGTTGATCCTTAGGGCCTCTTGGGAGAATCGAGGAGCGGACCATTGCGGCCTGATCGAATCCCAGAGGTGCTGCTACGATGTTCGCCAGACCAAGAGGAGCCCCAATATGCGAGCTTCGTGATAGGGCTGCATAAGTCAGCATCTTCGGATCAAGTGATTGCTGTAGGAACTTCTCCCGCTGGTCTTTTGGCATCGAAGAGGCTTGGCTGTATTTCATTGCCATGTAAGCACTGACGGCCAGTCCTGTAGAAAGGACTGCCTGCATAGTCTGGTCGATAGCCCTACCGTTCTTTGTGGAATCATGGAAGCCACGGATGAGACGGGAGTTGACTGAACGCATCGTGAAGTTCTTGAACTGCATAGCGACCTTGATACCTGCCCCGTAGCCACGGTGTCAGCCGAAGAAAACTTGTGAGGGCGCAGAATGGTTTCATCCGCAACCTTGTCACCCATACGCCACAGGTCCATCGTCCGAGGGTCACGCTGAAACGCTGCCTTGTCGGTGAGTCTGTAGGCCCCATCCGGCTGTTTCTTCACGTAAGCCTTGATGAGGTCTTTCATTCCCTCAAATTGCTCGGAGGTGATAGACATCGACTTTAGGCGCTCTGGGGAGGGCCTTCATGATGTCTTGCGTGGTCAGCATTGCAGTAATCCGATCATTGGTGCGTAAGGATAGCGTGAAGTGGTCTGTGGTGGCCCTGCGAGGCCGTAGGCGCAGGTAGTAGCGTCCATTGCGTGTGTAGAGCCAAGGCTTAGCCAAAACGGTTTGTAACAGCCGTTGTGACGCCCGTTGTGACAATGGAGCCCTTGTGGTATCGGTCATGCCCTGAGAATCCTTAGTGTTTACTGGAGTCACGGCAGTGGCGCAGTTTTGTCGAAATTCGCTATGATACGCGGCCTTGATATCAGGCTCTGTACGAAAAGTGCCTGCGCAGGCTATTTCTCGTACAGAGCCTTTGGCTATTTCAATCCAAATTCGGATATATGCAATGAAAACTGGTAAAGAGCTGAAACCCGGCACCGTGATTCGTATCGACAACGATCCTTGGCTGGTCCAGAAGGCCGAGTTCACCAAGTCCGGTCGTAACAGCGCGATCATGAAGACCAAGCTGAAGAACCTGCTGACCGGTTACAAGACTGAAACCGTATACAGCGCTGACGACAAGCTGGACGACGTGATCCTGGATCGTAAAGAAGCCACCCTGTCTTTCATCAGCGGTGACTCATACACGTTCATGGACACCACTGACTACACCATGTACGAGCTGAACGCTGAAGACATCGAAGCCGTTCTGCCATTCGTCGAAGAAGGCATGACCGACGTTTGCGAAGCTGTGTTCTTCGAAGAGCGTCTGGTTTCCGTAGAGCTGCCGACCACCATCGTGCGTCAGATCGACTACACCGAAGGTTCCGCTCGTGGCGACACTTCGGGCAAGGTCATGAAGCCTGCCAAACTGAAAAACGGTACCGAGCTGAGCGTTGCTGACTTCATCGAAATCGGCGACATGATCGAGATCGACACCCGTGACGGCGGTTCCTACAAAGGCCGTGCCAAATAAGCATGGTCTTGTAACCCCGATACGCAAAAAACCCGCAGCGATGCGGGTTTTTTGTTTCTGCCGGTTTTACTTCAGATGTACTTTCAGCTCTTGCGAAGCTTGCAGCATCGCGGAACGAACAGCGGGCACCTGACTGACCACGTTGAGCAAGCCGTAGTCGTGGATCATGCCGTTGTAGCGTACGGCCGTGACAGCCACTCCAGCCTGATCCAGCTTGCGGGCATAGGCTTCACCCTCGTCGCGAAGGACGTCTGCACTGGCTGTCTGCACCAGCGCAGGTGGCAGACCTTTCAACTGATCGATGGAGGCGCGCAGTGGCGAGGCATAGATCTCGTTACGTTGCGCCGCGTCAGTGGTGTAGTTGTCCCAGAACCACTTCATCATGTTGCGAGTCAGGAAGTGCCCTTCGGCATACTGGTCATATGAACCGGTATTGAAGTTGGCATCCGTGACAGGCCATAGCAGCACCTGGTATCTGAGCGCCGGAGTGCCCTTGTCCTTGGCCATCAGGGCGACCACTGCCGCCATGTTGCCGCCGACACTGTTACCCGCTACGGCCAGACGCTTGCCATCGACATTGATTTCCTTGCCATGCTCGGCGACCCACTTGGTCGCGGCATAGGCCTGGTTGATTGCCGTCGGGTAATGCGCCTCCGGTGATGGCGTGTAGTTGACGAAGACCGCCACTGCCCCGGAACCCTCCACCAGATCACGAACCAGACGTTCGTGAGTCGGGAAGTCCCCCAGAACCCAGCCGCCGCCGTGGAAGAACATGAATACCGGCAAGGTCCCCTTCACACCGGCAGGTCGCACGATGTTCAGGCTGATGGATTGACCGTCCACCTTGATGGTTTTCTCGCTGACCTCGGCCTTGGGCAGCGTCAGCTTGACCCCGGCTTGAGCGCCGACCAATACCGCACGGGCATCCTTGGGCGACAACTGCTCGATGGGCTTTCCGGTACCTGAGTTCAAGGCATCCAGAAAGGCCTGAGTGTTGTGCTCGATGTCTGTGCTGCCGGCTGCAAAGGCGCTGCCAACGGACAGGGTCAGAAGAGTACAGGTCAAGACTTTGCTGAAGGTTTTCATGTTCGACTCCTGTGCCTGGGCGGGTTTAGACGGTTACATGCAAACGTACGTCGACATTGCCGCGGGTAGCGTTGGAGTAAGGGCAGACCTGGTGAGCGGCATCGACCAGTTGCTGGGCATCGGCTTGTTCAAGGCCCGGCAGGCTGATGTGCAGATCAATGTCCAGACCGAAGCCGCCTGGAATCTGACCAATGCCAACGTGAGCAGTGATCGAAGCGTCTGCCGGAATGCTGCGCTTGCTCTGGCCAGCGACGAATTTCAGGGCGCCGATGAAGCAGGCCGAATAGCCGGCAGCAAACAGTTGCTCCGGGTTGGTGGCTTCACCGCCTGCGCCACCAAGTTCTTTAGGGGTCGACAGTTTGACGTCGAGGATCTTGTCGCTGGAAACAGCACGGCCGTCACGGCCACCGGTAGCAGTTGCAACAGCGGTATAGAGAGTGTTCATGGCATTACCTCGCAGGTTGGTTTGATTGTTCGCAAAAATATTGTGCGCTAAATAAGTGGCTGTAAATTTATAGCGCAAATATTTAGCGCGCAAGTTAATTTTTGAAAATCAGGGCTGCCTACGCATCCGCAAGGATGGAAATGTCATCCAGTCAGGGATTTAAATCCATTTAAAACAAAGGCTTATTATTGCGTGTACCGTTCGTCGGCATGGCGCCGCAAGGCACGGGATGGCTTGCGCTTCGCTTAAAGGCTGTCATGCAGGTGGGTACGCAGCTCCAGCAGCTCGCTCTGCAGCACGCGCAATTTATCCAGAGTCAGTCCGCTGGACGAGAGGATACAGCCGGGAACGTCTCTGGCCTTTTGCTGAAGAGCGCGTCCCTGTTCTGTCAGATGCAGCAAGACCACTCGCTCGTCTTCCTTGCTGCGGGTGCGGCTGATGAAGCCTTCGGTTTCGAGACGCTTGAGCAGTGGCGTCAATGAGCCGGGATCGGTCAGCAGGCGAGTGCTGACATCACCGACGGTCAAGCCGTCTTTTTCCCACAGCACCATCATCGCCAGATATTGCGGATAGGTCAGCCCCAGTGCCTGGAGCAAGGGTTTGTAGACCTTGGTCATCATCAGCGAAGTGGAGTAGAGGGCGAAACACAGTTGGTTATCGAGCAGCAACGAGTCGCAATCGGCAGAAGTATCGGGGTCAAGACGGTCTTCGGCATTCATGGCCAATCCTCGTAAGCGGTGAAAATGTATCTAATTTAGTGCTGCAATCTTTAATGCGCCAGATAAATCCGGACGACCCTGAGGACAGGATACGAATCGAGGCCTGTCCATGCACGATATCTTGATGGATTCTCATGCATTGATCGTATGCCTGTGAGCCAAGACTGCGTAGCATTCACTCCCGTGGTCTGACTGGGGGCATGGTGTGATTGAAGTTGTGATGTTCGTGTTGATGGGGGCCGCGATGGGCACCCTGGGTGGGCTCTTCGGAATTGGTGGTGGACTGGTCGCAATTCCGGCGCTGGGAGTATTGTTCGGGCTTGATCAGCAATTGGCGCAAGGCACGGCATTGCTGATGGTGTTGCCCAACGTTTTGCTGGCCTTGTGGCGTTATAACCAGCGCAATCGTGTCCTGTTACGCAATGCGTTGATGCTTGTCATTCCCAGTTTCTTCCTGGCCTGGTTGACCTCTCTGCTGGCGGTCAGGGTCGATGCGCAACACATGCGTATCGGATTCGTGGTTTTCCTGATCCTGTTGACGATTTTCAACCTTGCCCAGATGTTCTCGCGCAAGGGGCAGGCCAGTACGCAGTTGCGTCACGTCAACTGGCTGTGGCTTCTGGGGGTCGGCTCCGGCGTCACCGGTGGGTTGTTCGGGGTTGGCGGCGGGGTGGTTGCCACGCCGATTCTCACCAGCGTATTCGGTGCGACTCAGGTTGTTGCGCAGGGGCTTGCCTTGACGCTGGCGGTGCCTAGCACGGCGATTACCTTGTTCACCTATGCGCTGCATGACCATGTCAATTGGTCCATGGGGATTCCTTTGGCAATTGGTGGCCTGGCCAGCGTCAGTTGGGGCGTGAAGCTGGCGCACTCGATGCCAGAGCGGCTGCTGCGGTACCTGTTCTGCCTGTTTCTGGTGTTCTGTGCCGTGATCCTGATGTTCAAGCTCTGAGGTCTTTCTACGCTTAAAGCCCTGACAGAGCGTCGCATAATCGGCTAGCGTTGCAGGCTCAGTCGGGAGTCTTGAATGTCTGTAGAGCTATCCCTCAAGCAAGCACGTCGCCTGGCACTGGCTGCTCAGGGTTTCAGTGGGCGCCAGCCGCCAGCCACCATCAAGGCCAGCCACGTCGCGCAGTTGATCCGGCGACTCGGTGTGGTGCAGATCGACTCGGTCAATGCGCTGGTTCGTTCACACTACCTGCCGTTGTATTCACGATTGGGCAACTATTCGCAGACGTTGCTGGATCAGGCTGCCTGGAGTCAGGGGCGGCATCGCACGTTGTTCGAGTATTGGGGGCACGAGGCATCGCTGCTCCCCGTCGAGCTTTATCCGCTGATGCGCTGGCGGATGAAGCGTGCAGGCCAGGGCGAAGGCATTTATCAGCAACTGGCCCGCTTTGGTCGTGAGCAGCAGCCGGTTATCGAGAGAGTCTTGCAGGCTGTTCATGAGCGGGGTGCGCTGGGGGCTGGCAGCCTCAGTTCCCGACAGGAGCGCGCAGGCCCCTGGTGGGACTGGAGTGCCGAGAAGCTTGCGCTGGAATGGTTGTTTGCTGCGGGTGAAGTCACGGTGGCCGGGCGTCGAGGTTTCGAGCGTCTGTATGACCTGCCGGAGCGAGTGTTGCCGGCTACCATCCTCGATCAGCCGGAAATCAACGAGGCCCAGGCCCAGCGTGGTCTGTTGCTGCATGCGGCAAAGGCCTTGGGCGTCGGTACGGAAAAGGACCTGCGGGATTATTTTCGACAGGATCCGCTCCCCAGCCGTCTGGCTCTTGCCGAGCTGGTCGAAACGGGCGAGTTGCAAAGGGTTCGGGTCGAAGGCTGGAAACAGCCTGCTTTCTGTCTGCCGGATATCCCGGAGCCTCGAAAAGTGTCGGCCAGCGCCTTGCTGTCGCCGTTCGACTCACTGATCTGGGAGCGTGCGCGCACCGAGCGGCTGTTCGATTTCCGCTATCGACTGGAGATCTACACGCCACAGCACAAGCGGGTTTACGGCTATTACGTCTTGCCGTTCCTGCACAACGAGCGTATCGCCGCGCGGGTCGACCTTCGTTCCGAACGGGCGGCAGGCTGTCTGGCGGTGTATGCCGTGCATGAAGAGGCGCGCGGGTTGGGCGAGGAGGGCAGAGAGGCGTTGACCCGCAACCTGCGCCAGTTGGCCGACTGGCTGGGGCTGCCAGATATACGAATCGTACAGACCGTGTGAAAACTACTGCGCTCGGCCATGCTGCGTTGAAAACAGGCTCGTGCGCGAGTCCGGGCTGGGCGCCCCCATCGCAATGCTCATTTACAACACGTAAAGTCGAGCGCGACTCCGACCGTTCCTCGCCTGTTTTCGCCTTGCCTGACCTTCGCTCGCTACGTTTTCACACGGTCTGCGCAGGAGCGACTTCAGTCGCGAATATCGGCCTTCGCGAATGAAGTCGCCCCCACGGTTTTTCAGCGTTTCACTTGCTTCAATGTCTCTGCAATCAAAAACGCCAGTTCCAGCGACTGATCGGCATTCATCCGTGGGTCGCAATGGGTGTGGTAACGATCCGACAATCCATCTTCGGTAATCGGGCGTGCGCCGCCGATGCATTCTGTGACGTTCTGGCCGGTCATTTCTATGTGGATACCGCCTGCGTAAGTGCCTTCGGCCTGATGCACCTGGAAGAACTGTTTCACTTCCCCGAGGATCTGCGCGAAGTCACGGGTCTTGTAGCCGCTGCTGGCCTTGATGGTGTTGCCATGCATCGGATCCGAACTCCACAGCACCTTGCGGCCTTCACGTTCCACGGCGCGAATCAGTTGCGGCAAGTGATCGCCGACCTTGTTGGCGCCCATGCGGGCGATCAGGTTCAGGCGGCCCGGATCGTTGTCGGGGTTGAGGGTGTCGATCAGGCGAATGAGGTCGTCGGTGTTCATGCTCGGGCCGACCTTGACCCCGATCGGGTTATGGACGCCGCGCAAGAACTCCACGTGGGCACCGTCCAGTTGTCGGGTGCGGTCGCCGATCCACAGCATGTGCGCCGAGCAATCGTAAAAGTCGTTGGTCAGGCTGTCGCGTCGCACGAAGGCTTCTTCGTAGTTCAGCAGCAAGGCTTCGTGAGCGGTGAAGAAACTGGTTTCGCGCAATTGTGGCGAACTGTCCAGGCCGCAGGCGCGCATGAATGCCAGGGTTTCGTCGATGCGGTCAGCCAGTTGGCTGTACTTCTGCGCCAGTGCCGAATTGGCAATGAAGTCCAGGTTCCACTGATGGACCTGATGCAGATCGGCAAAACCGCCCTGAGCGAAGGCCCGCAGCAGGTTCAGGGTGGCCGTGGACTGGTGATACGCCTGCAGAAGGCGCTCCGGGTCCGGGACGCGGCTCTTCTCGTCGAAACCGATAGCGTTGATGATGTCGCCGCGATAGGCCGGGAGCGTCACGCCGTCGATGGTTTCGTCGTTGGCCGAGCGAGGCTTGGCAAATTGCCCGGCCATGCGCCCGACCTTGACCACAGGGCAGCCAGCGGCAAAGGTCATTACCACGGCCATTTGCAGCAACACTTTGAACGTGTCGCGAATCTTCGCTGCCGAAAACTCCATGAAGCTTTCAGCACAATCGCCGCCTTGCAGCAGAAATGCACGGCCCTGAGAAACTTCGGCAAACTGGCGGCGCAGGTCTCGGGCTTCTCCGGCGAACACCAGAGGAGGATAGCTGGCCAGGCGTTGTTCGACTTCTGACAGGTGCGCGGCGTCAGGGTATTGAGGTTGTTGCTGAACAGGTAATGCCCGCCAGCTGTCGGGGCTCCAGGGTTGGCTCATTATTGGCTCTTGTGGGATATGCAATCGAATCGGCATGTTAACAGTTCAGGGTCGGGCTGCCAGTGCGTGCAGGACGAGCAGGCTCGATAGTTGTGACAAATGCTCTCGCTTGGCTGACAATTCGTCCTTTGCGCTCGGCGCGATTGCCAACCGGGAGAGGTGATGACTGAAGAGCGTGAGCGCGAAGAACGAATCCTGGCCGAAGTACATGATGATTTCGGCATGATTCGCGTGCTGGAGGTGGATGAGTATCGCTTCCTTGAATTTGGCGATGCCATTGAACAGAGTTGTACCTTCACTGCCGACCCTAGCTGGCTTGAGTATGACTACACCCGCGCCATGCTGATCGGTGCCTTGTGCCATGAAGCCCCCGAGAGCGCGTTGTTTCTCGGGCTGGGCGCCGGCACCCTCACTCAAGCCTGCATGAAGTTTCTGCCGCTGGACGATGTGGAAGTCATCGAGCTGCGCCCGGATGTTCCGCGCCTGGCAATCGAGTACATGGGGCTGGATGATGATCCGCGCCTGTATATCCGTATTGGCGATGCACTTGAGCTGCTCGACAGTGCGGAAACTGCCGACCTGATCTTTGTCGACCTCTATACCGATGTCGGCCCGGGAGCCGGGCATCTGGCGTGGAATTTTCTCCAGAGTTGCCAGCAGCGCCTCAATCCTGGCGGATGGTTGATCATCAACCAGTGGGCTACCGATGACGGCAAGCCTTTGGGGGCGGCGTTGCTGCGCGGGCTTTATCACCGCCATTACTGGGAACTGCCGGTGAAGGAGGGCAATGTCATCCTCATCGTGCCGACCGATCTGGAGCAGACCCTGAACGTCGAGTCGCTGACCCGCCGCGCCGAGGTGCTTGCGCCGCAGTTGGGCTACTCGTTGCTCCCCTTGATCAAGGACATTCGTTCGGCAACCTGACAGGGAATCAAGCGGTTCGGCGAGAAGCTGGAGTGAGACATTTCGCCGCATGTCGCGATGCGCAATCCCATTCATATGCATGAATGGGTGAAACGTTTAATTGATTGTGCCCGTAATCGCGGGCTCTCAAGGGATTCCGGTTTGTTTGTCCAGTTGCGCGATGCCTGCAAGCAGCGCTCCAGCCGCCAATATTTTGTAAAAAAAGCCTCACTTTCAAACGCAATTCCGGTATAGTGCGCGCCGGCCTTAAGAGGCCCTCGTCAGGTATTGCAGTTTTCCGAAGCCTGCTTCGGTAGCTTGTCCGTTTAGGACTATTCTTGACGATCCATTCATCAAACGTTTTCGCAAATCCCCGCCGACAAAGCAGCCAGGGTGACCTCAAGGTCGTACACGGCACGCGCAGCTTTGAAGCATGGGTCTTTGCGGATGCACCAGAGGCAGACCCATGACCCAGGAAATCGGCGGCTTCGCCGCTCTCGACCTTCATCCGAGTATTGTTGCAGCCGTCATCGCGACCGGCTACGAAGAGCCTTCGGCCATTCAGCAGCAATCCATCCCGATTATTCTTGCCGGCCACGACATGATCGGCCAGGCGCAGACCGGTACCGGTAAAACCGCCGCGTTCGCCCTGCCTATCCTGCATCGTATCGATCCGAGCAAGCGTGAGCCGCAAGCCCTGATCCTTGCTCCGACCCGCGAGCTGGCACTGCAAGTCGCCACCGCGTTTGAAACCTACGCCAAGCAGATGCCGGGCGTGACTGTTGTTGCCGTATACGGCGGTGCGCCAATGGGCCCGCAGCTCAAGGCTATCCGCAATGGCGCGCAGATCGTTGTCGCCACTCCAGGTCGCCTGTGCGATCACCTGCGTCGTGACGAGAAAGTCCTCGCTACCGTGAACCATCTGGTTCTCGACGAAGCGGACGAAATGCTGAAGCTGGGCTTCATGGACGACCTGGAAGTCATCTTCAAGGCCATGCCGGAAAGCCGCCAGACCGTTCTGTTCTCGGCTACCCTGCCGCAGTCGATCCGTGCCATCGCCGAACGCCATCTGCGCGATCCGAAGCACGTCAAGATCCAGACCAAGACCCAGACCGTTACCGCGATCGAGCAGGCTCACCTGCTGGTTCACGCTGACCAGAAGACCTCTGCCGTACTGAGCCTGCTGGAAGTCGAGGACTTCGACGCCCTGATCATGTTCGTCCGCACCAAGCAGGCGACCCTGGATCTGGCCAGCGCTCTGGAAGCCAAAGGCTACAAGGCCGCTGCGCTGAACGGCGACATCGCCCAGAACCAGCGTGAGCGCGTTATCGATTCCCTCAAGGATGGCCGTCTGGACATCGTTGTGGCGACCGACGTTGCTGCCCGTGGTCTCGACGTTCCGCGTATCACTCACGTGTTCAACGTGGACATGCCTTACGATCCTGAGTCCTACGTTCACCGTATCGGCCGTACCGGCCGTGCCGGTCGCGAAGGTCGTGCGCTGCTGCTGGTGACTCCACGTGAGCGCCGCATGCTGCAAGTGATCGAGCGTGTGACTGGCCAGAAAGTCGTGGAAGTCCGCCTGCCGGATTCCCAGGCAGTTCTGGATGCCCGCATCAAGAAACTGACCAACAGCCTGTCGCCGTTGGTGGCTGATGCAGAAGCCAGCCACGGTGACCTGCTGGATCGCCTGACTGCCGACATCGGCTGCACGCCACGTGCTCTGGCTGCTGCCCTGCTGCGCAAGGCTACCAACGGTCAGGCTCTGACGCTGTCCGCTATCGAGCGTGAGCGTCCACTGGTGCCGAACAACGCGCCGCGTGCTGATCGTGGTGAGCGTAGCGACCGTGGTGATCGTCCTGAGCGCGAGCGTCGTGCTCCGTTGCCTCTTGCCGAAGGCCGTGCTCGTTGCCGTACCGCGCTGGGCGCGCGTGATGGTATCGCTGCCAAGAACCTGCTGGGTGCAATCCTCAACGAAGGCGGCCTGGCCCGCGAAGCGATCGGCCGTATCCAGGTTCGTGACAGCTTCAGCCTGGTCGAGCTGCCGGAAGATGGCCTTGAGCGTCTGCTGACCAAGCTCAAGGACACCCGCGTTGCTGGCAAGCAGTTGAAGCTGCGTCGCTATCGCGAAGACTGATCGACACCTGAGTTGATCGTCAGATGAAAAAATCCCCGACTGGTTCGGGGATTTTTTTTGCCCTGGATTCAGTCAGTCAAACCGGTAGATATCCATACCCAGTGCTCCCATGGTGAAGCCCTTATAGGCAATGCTGAATCTGCCGCCAGCCCCGCGTGCGAAATACAGCGGTAACAGGTGCTCATCGCTCGGATGGTTGCGTACTGCATGTGGCGCGAGTGTGCGGTAGTTGTGCAGTGCCGGCTCGTCGTTGCTTTCCAGTCGTTCGGTCATCCAGTCACGAAACTCTTTTGCCCAGGGCTCGATGCTTTCCGGTCCGGCATTCCAATCCAGTTCGCGCAGGTTATGGGTAATGCTGCCGGAGCCTATGATCAGCACACCTTGTTCGCGCAAGCTGGCGATCGCCTGGCCGACACGGGTCTGCAAGGCGGGGCCTTGGCGGCTTGGCAGCGAAATCTGCACTATCGGGATGTCGGCTTGCGGATACATCAACGACAGCGGTACCCATACACCATGGTCAAAGGGACGTCGGCTGTCTGTACGGGCTGGCAGACCGCTTGCAGCCAGCAGTTCGACCAGCTCAGCGGTCAGTGTCGGCAAACCTTTGGCCGGGTACTGAACAGCGAACAGAGCGGCCGGGAAGCCACCGAAGTCATGCCAGGTTTCCGGTTGCGGATTGCCGTTGACGATCAGCTCGTTGCTTTCCCAGTGCGCGGAAACAATCACGATGGCCTTGGGTCTGGGCATTTCGCTCGCCAGACGAGCCAGCGCCGGACCGCTCTCGCCGGGTTCAAGCGCCAGCATGGGAGAACCGTGGGAGATAAACAGGCTGGGGAACATGATGAAGTCCTGAGTCTTTGAGATGCGCCTATCTTGGGGCAGAGCATTGATCGGAATCCAATATAAGTTCTTAGGCGTTCTGATCGAAATTTCTGAAGTGTTGGCGGTGCGGCAATTAGAGGCCTGCAAGACAGGCACAAAAAAGGGCGACTCGCGTCGCCCTTTCTGGATTTTGCAGCTCTGGATCAACCGCGACGACGCAGCGCCTCGATACGTTCTTCCAGTGGCGGGTGGCTCATGAACAGGCCAGCCAGACCGTGTTTCAGGCCGCCATTGATACCGAAAGCGCTCATGGTGCTAGGCATGTTGACCGGTACGCCCTGTTCGGAGCGCAGGCGTTGCAGAGCGCCAATCATTGCGCTGGTGCCAGCCAGTCGCGCACCAGCTTCGTCAGCCCGGTATTCGCGTTTGCGCGAGAACCACATCACGATGGCGCTGGCCAGGAAGCCCAGTACCAGTTCGGCAAAGATCGTGGTGATGTAGTAGGCGATACCCTGGCCGTTTTCAGTCTTGAAGATCACCTTGTCGACGAAGTTGCCGATGATCCTCGCAAAGAACATCACGAAGGTGTTCACAACGCCCTGTACCAGCGCCAGCGTCACCATGTCGCCATTGGCTACGTGACCGATTTCGTGGGCCAGCACGGCTTTTACTTCGTCGGGCGAAAAGCGCTCCAGCAAACCCTGGCTGACCGCAACCAGCGCGTCGTTCTTGTTCCAGCCTGTGGCGAAGGCATTGGCCTCGTAGGCAGGGAAAATACCGACTTCCGGCATTTTGATGCCCGCTTCCCTGGACAGTTGTTCAACGGTCTGCAGCAACCATTGCTCATGGCGAGTGCGAGGCTGGGTAATGATCTGCGTGCCGGTGCTCATTTTTGCCGACCATTTGGAGATGAGCAGCGAGAACAGAGAGCCGGCGAAACCGAACACGGCGCAGAAGACCAGCAGCTGATTGAGGTTGAGATCAACCCCGTTGGCCGCCATGAACCCATTGAAGCCAAAAAGGCTCAAGGTGATGCTGGCAATCAGCACGACCGCAAGGTTAGTGGCCAAAAACAGCAAAATGCGCATCATGGTCGAAACGTTCTCCTCGGGAATAAATGCAACGTGATGCCGGGTATATAAGGTGATGCCCGCTGCTATTCAACAGGGGGACTATTTCAAACTGTGTCGTTTTGTCGTATTCGATGTTAATCCTCCCAACCTGAATGGCACCTGAGCCAATGCTGCGGGCGTTTTGTTGGAGGATTGAGGGGCGGCGGGGGCGGGGAGATATTGCAGGAACTGCCCCGAATCGGGTTCGGGGCAGGAGGTCAGGTGGCTTACTGCTTGTAGCCCTTGACGAAGTTACCGATGCGTCCGATGGCCTGTTCAAGGTCGTCGACACGTGGCAGCGTCACCACGCGGAAGTGGTCAGGCCATGGCCAGTTGAATGCGGTGCCCTGTACCACCAGCAGCTTTTCCGACAGCAGCAGGTCGAGGACGAATTTTTCGTCGTTGTGGATAGGGCAGACCTTCGGGTCGATACGCGGGAAGGCGTACAGCGCGCCCATGGGTTTGACGCAGCTTACGCCTGGAATGTCGTTGAGCAGCTCCCAGGTGCGGTTGCGTTGTTCCAGCAGGCGTCCTTGCGGCAGAACCAGGTCGTTGATGCTCTGGTAGCCGCCCAGTGCCGTTTGAATGGCGTGCTGGCTCGGTACGTTGGCGCACAGGCGCATGTTGGCCAGGATGTCGATGCCTTCGATGTAGCTCTGGGCATTGTGCTTGGGGCCGGAAATAGCGACCCAGCCGGAACGGAAGCCCGCAACGCGGTAAGACTTGGACAGGCCGTTGAAGGTCAGGCACAGCAGGTCCGGTGCCAGCGATGCGGTGCTGATGTGTACAGCTTCGTCGTAGAGGATCTTGTCGTAGATCTCGTCCGAGAACACCACCAGATTGTGCTGGCGAGCCAGCTCCAGCATCCCCAGGAGTACTTCCTTGGAATACACGGCGCCGGTCGGGTTGTTCGGGTTGATGATGACCATGGCCTTGGTGTTCGGCGTGATCTTGGCCTTGATGTCTTGCAGGTCAGGCCACCAGTTGGCCTGCTCATCGCACAGGTAATGCACCGGGTTGCCGCCTGCCAGGCTGACGGCAGCGGTCCACAGTGGGTAATCCGGGGCCGGGATCAGGACTTCGTCGCCATTGTTGAGCAGCGCCTGCATCGACATCACGATCAGTTCGGAGACGCCGTTGCCCAGGTAGATGTCCTCGATGCCGATGCCGTCGACCTGTTTCTGCTGGTAATACTGCATCACGGCCTTGCGAGCGCTGAACAGGCCCTTGGAGTCACTGTAGCCCTGGGCTGTCGGCAGATTGCGGATCACGTCCTGGAGGATTTCGTCCGGCGCCTCGAAACCAAACGGTGCCGGGTTGCCGATATTCAGCTTGAGGATGCGATGACCTTCCTCTTCCAGGCGTTTGGCGTGCTTGAGCACTGGCCCGCGAATGTCATAGCAGACGTTTGCGAGCTTGTTCGATTTGCTGAACTGCATGTGATTGATCCCGAAAATGGACGAGTTGTTGCTTGCTTGCAACGAAGGTCGCTGGACATGACCCGATGAAAATGGGTTTGTATGCGACAAACGCGGGTGACAGACTGACATCTGATGAGGCGCAATCATACGTGCCACCCGATCAGTGGAAAAGACACAGATCGGGCTTTTTCGGATTCGGAGGTGTACCTGTGGACAAGTTGCACAAGACGCTTGAAGAGTGGAAGCAAATGCTCGATCCAGAGCAGTACAACGTCTGTCGCCTGAAAGCGACCGAACGACCTTTTACGGGCAAGTACAACGGCACGAAGACCCCGGGCGTCTACCATTGTGTGTGTTGTGACGAGGCGTTGTTCGATTCTGCCACCAAGTTCGATTCCGGCTGTGGCTGGCCGAGTTTCCATGCGCCGATAGAAGGCAGTGCGGTGGTAGAAGTACGCGATATCAGCCACGGGATGATTCGTACCGAGGTGGTGTGCGCGAAATGCGATGCCCATCTGGGGCATGTATTCCCCGATGGCCCGCCACCGACGGGCCTGCGTTATTGCATCAATTCGGTGTGCCTGGATCTGGTGCCACGGGCGTAGCCCTGTCATGTTCGTTGTCTGGCTTATCGACCTCTATCAACAGGGGAAATTGAATGCGCGCGTCATTCGATTGCAGGCTAACGTCATCATTCATTTTTGTGAGGCATCGTCATGAGCGAAAACCTGTTGAGCATTCCTTGCACCACGATCAAGGGTGAGCAGAAGACCCTGGCCGATTTCGCGGGTAAAGCGGTGCTGGTGGTCAATACGGCAAGCAAGTGTGGTTTCACCCCGCAATACAAGGGGCTTGAGGAACTCTGGCAGCAGTATCGCGACCGCGGGCTGGTGGTGTTGGGTTTTCCCTGCAACCAGTTTGGCAAGCAGGAACCGGGCAATGAAGGGGCTATCTCCGAATTCTGCGAGCTGAATTACGGTGTCAGCTTCCCGTTGTTCAAAAAGATCGACGTCAACGGCAGTCAGGCTCATCCGCTGTTCGTGCAGTTGAAGAAGAAAGCGCCGGGCCTTCTGGGTTCGGAGCGTATCAAGTGGAACTTCACCAAGTTCCTGGTCGACAGGGAGGGGAAACTGGTCAGGCGCTTTGCCCCGCTGACCAAGCCCGAAGAGTTGACCGGCGAGATCGAAGCCCTGCTCAAATAGCCCGGTTGTCCTGCACGAGCGGAATCCACTGGTCCAGCATGCTGACCAGTTCCGCTCGGCGAAACGGTTTGGCCAGATAGTCGTTCATGCCCGCTGCCCTGCAACGTTCACGCTCTTCGGGCATGGCGTTGGCGGTCAGGGCGACAATAGGCAGGTCGGGCCAGCGCCCGCTGCTGCGGATCTGGCGGCTGGCCTCGTAACCGTCCATGACTGGCATGTTGCAGTCCATCAGGACCAGATCGAAGTAACTGTGCTCCAGTTGCTCGATGGCCTCTGCTCCATGGGCACTGACAATCACTTCGCAGCCCAGTTTGCTGAGCATGCCCTTGGCGACCAGTTGATTGACCGGGTTGTCTTCCACCAACAGGATTCGTGCCGGGCGCTGGGTCGCCAGTTCTTCGGGAGATGTATCGTTTACCCCCGATTCCTCCATATGCAGGGCGCGTCGCAAGGTGTTGTAGAGCGCATTGCGGGCCAGCGGTCGAGCCTGCTGCTGCAAGGGCGCCAGGGCGCTGACCTGCTCGACGGGCATGAAGTTGCCATAGGCGGTGACCAGCAGAATGGGCACCTGTGTGGCCGGACGTATCGCGAACAGGCATTCCGGGCAATCGGTAATCACCAGATCGGTATGCGGGTCGAGTTCCAGCTCGCAGGTTTGATCGTCGATGCCCCGGCGGGTGAAGTCGACTCCCCAGGTGGGCAGCAGGGTGCCAAGCAGTTCCACCAGGCCGCTGCCCGCCATGCTGATCACCGTCACGCGCCCCTTGAGCGCTGGCGGCATGACGGCTGTCAGGTGGACCGGCAACGGTAGCTCGGCACAGAACAGGCTACCGAAGCCTGACTGCGACTGGATACTCAGCTTGCCGTTCATGGCCTCGCACAAGTTGTAAGTCAGGGCCAGCCCAAGCCCGGTGCCGCCAAATTGCCGGGTGATTGCGGTTTCGGCCTGGGTGAAAGGCTGGAAGATCCGTTCCTGAGCTTCCTTGGCGATACCAATTCCCGTGTCGCGTACTTCGATCCGCACCCGGTTTTCACGAGTTTCAGGGTCCGGTGCGCAGGAAAGACGCACATCCACACGCCCGAAACGGGTGAACTTGAGGGCGTTGGAGAGCAGGTTGCTGACGATCTGCCTGACCCGTGTAGGGTCGCCGATCACCAGCGGGGGGAAGTCCGGGGCGATCAGGCAGGTCAGTTCCACGCTGGGCGCAGCGTTCTGCGAGAGCAGGTTGGCGGTGTCTTCGACCAGTGTGCCCAGATCGAAAGGGATGTGCTCGATTTCCAGGTGCCCGGCGTTGAACTTGGACATGTCGAGAATATCGTTGAGCAGTTCGACCAGCACCTTGCCCGAGTCGTGGGCAATCATCAGTTGCTGGCGTTGCTCGGCGCTGAGCGGGCCATCCAGTGACAGGGCCAGCATTCCCAGCAGTCCGTTGAGCGGCGTGCGGATCTCGTGGCTCATGTGCGCCAGGAAGGCCGAGCGGGCGTGGGCCATGTCCAGTGCGGTGCTGCGGGCGATCTGCAATTCTTCGTTGGACTGGCTGAGGCGAATGTTGCTGGCCTTGAGTTCGTTGGTGCGTGCCGAAACGATGTTTTCCAGTTCGTTCAAGTGATTGGTGAGTCGATCCTCGGCCTCTCGGCGTCTGGCGAACTCGGTACTCATGGTTTCGATATGCAGGTTGAATGTCTTGACCAGCACGCCGATTTCATCGTTTTCATGATTGGGCGGGCAGGCCATTTTCTTCTGGATCGGGCTGCGCGGATCGTGACGGCTCAAGTCGCGGATCAGATTGACCAGCGGCTTGGTCAGGGTCGCGTAGAACAGCATGGTCAGAATTCCCGCCAGTACGAGGCTGCGGACGAAGCCGTTGAGCAGGGTGATCTCTGCCCGTTGCAGGAAGTGGCTGCCGAAGGCAAAGGTATCGACGGTCAGGCTCAGGGTCCCGATCACCTCGCTGGGCATATGGTCCAGGTGCAGGACTTCCTCGAAATGCCGGCTTTCGCCGAACAGCCAGTCACTGAGCATCCGGTAGCGCCCGCTCGCCATGGGGCGTTCGACGCTGGAGAGCACCATATTGTTGTTATCGGTCAGCCGGGCGCTGACCACGGCCGGGGAGTGCAGCAGGCCGAGAGTCAGCTCCTGGGCCAGTTCGGCGTCGATGTTGTACGCCATGCGTGAAGCCGGGTTGTGGCTGATTTCCATCAAAGAGCCAATTTCACGATCGATGGAGGCATCTTCGCTGGCATAATCGAGGGCAATCTGGAACAGGCTGAGCAAGGTTCCAAGAATGAAACCGATCAATACGGCCATCCGGGCCTGCTTGAACGACAGCCTGTTAGTGAACGATATATCCATGGAGTTCAGTCGCTTCTGGTACCCGGTGCGGGGCTAGCATAGCCGATCATGCATTGTCGTTAATCAGTTAAATATAAGGAGGTTTCGTGGATTCTCGGTTGATGGCTTTTCTGGAGCGCGCCGATGCCGTGCTGGCTCGTCTTGAGCCCTTGTTGCCTGCCGTTCGCGAGCCTGTCGACTGGTCCGCGACCCTGGCGGCGCGTTGGGTGCGCGAGGGGCGCAGCGGTTATCTGTTGCCGCTTGAAGTCAGCCTGACCATGCGCCTGTCCGATCTGATCGGGGTCGATCTGCAACGTGATCAACTGGGGCGCAATACTCGCCAGTTCATCGATGGCCTGCCTGCCAACCATGCGCTGCTGTGGGGTTCGCGTGGCACTGGCAAGTCTTCGTTGATTCGCGCCTTGCTGGCCGAGTATGCCGGGGCAGGCTTGCGTCTGATCGAAATCGAGCGCGATCATCTGGGTGACCTGCCGCGTCTGGTCGAGCACTTGCAGAAACTGCCGCAGCGTTTCGTGCTGTTTTGCGATGACCTCTCTTTCGAGTCGGGCGAGGGTGATTATCGCGTACTCAAGAGCGTGCTCGATGGCTCGCTGGAGCAGGCGCCGGACAACGTGCTTCTGTATGCAACCTCCAATCGCCGCCATCTGGTGCCCGAGAAGGAGAGCGATAACGAAAACTGGAAGCATGTGGATGGCGAACTGCATCCCAGCGAGGCGGTCGAGGACAAGATCGCGTTATCGGATCGCTTTGGCCTGTGGCTGTCTTTTTATCCGTTCACTCAGGAGCACTTCCTGAATGTGGTGGAGCACTGGATTAGCCAGTTGGCACAGAGTGCCGGTCTGACCTGGCAGCGTGATGAAGAGCTGGACAAGGCTGCTGTCCGTTGGGCGACAGGGCGGGGTAATCGTAATGGTCGTTGTGCCTATCAGTTTGCGCGTTACTGGGTAGGCCTGAAATTGTTGGAGCAACAGGCATGATCGATTTGCAGGATGTGGGTGCAGGCCAGGAAGGTTATGACCTGCTCGCCGCACAGTTACAGGCATTGTTGGCCGATGAGCGTGATTTCATTGCCAATGCCGCGCAGTTTTCTGCGTTTCTCCATACCCAGATAACGGATCTGAACTGGGCCGGCTTTTATCTGAATCGCAACGAAGAGCTGGTGCTCGGGCCGTTCCAGGGCAAGGTTGCCTGCGTGCGGATTCCATTCGGGCGTGGTGTGTGCGGTGCTGCGGCACAAAGTCGGCAAACCCAGCGGGTTGAAGATGTTCATGCATTTGCCGGGCACATCGCTTGCGACAGTGCCTCGAACAGTGAACTGGTCATCCCGTTGATAAAGGAAGGGCGCCTGATAGGTGTGCTGGATCTGGATAGCCCGAAGCTGGGGCGATTCAAGGAGGAGGATCAGAAGGGGATCGAGCGTATGGCGGCTATCTTTCTGGCGTCCACCGACTGTTGAGTCGGGAGCCTTTCCGCCGTTGCGCAGTGCAGCGCAACGGCGGTGCGGTTATCAATCGTAGATAACCTTCTTCTTCCATTCCGATTCGACTTCGTCGGCCTTCAGGCCTTCAGTCAGGGCGTTGTCATCGTCATCGGTAGGAGCAGTATTGGTCAGCACCATCGAGTTGGCGCGGGCCAGTTGTTTTTCCATGGCCTGCAATTGTTGTTGATAGGTCACAGGGTCCGGCTGGTTGCGCAGGTATTGCACGCCGCGCTCGAATGCCAGGCGAGCCTGACCCGGCTGCTCTTGAGAGAGTGCAAGCTGGCCCAGGTTATTGAAGAACTCGATATGCAGGTTCACCAGGATGACGCGGATTTCACGAATCCAGTGTTTGGCTTCGCTGGTCGGCAGAAAGCCGTCATGGGCGGCGCGAGTGACCTGGCCATGAAGCGCTTCCAATAGAAAGCGAATGTCCTTGGCCTTGGCTTCGGTCTGGATCGGGCTGACCTGATTGGTAACCTGAATGCGGTCGCCTTGGGCTACCAGTTCTTCCAGTTCGGTGACGCGGGTCTTGAGCTGCGTGTTGCTTTTTTCCAGCGCAAGCATGCGCTGCACGACATTGAGCTCAAGACGGGTCAGCAACAACTTGAGGGCTGGCGACATTAGCTGGCCAGGGAAGGTTTCGCTGATTTCACTGCAACGCCGCAGTCGGTCGCTGAGTTCTACCTTTGCGCGAGCCTTGTCCAGTTTGCTGTTTTCAGCGACATGGTTCAGGTAGCCAATCGCTATAAGCAGCGCGATACCAGCTACTACCATCAGCGTGATCATGAGTGGTGTCACTGCGCAAACCTCATTTTTTCCGTAAATATTGTGCGAGTGTAGTGGCTAAGCACTATTGCGCATAGATGCCTCCGTCGGACATTGCAACTAAATGTTCTCTTTAGACAAGGGTTTTCCGGCCAACGGTCTTCACCTTAAAGAGGGGCGAAGTCGTTGATTTAAATAAATTTTCAGAATGGGGTTGACGACCTGCCAAACCATCCATAGAATGCGCGCCACTTACAGCGTAAAGCACACAGCGAAGCGCAATAAGTAGTGAATGTTGCACGTGTGTCCCCTTCGTCTAGTGGCCTAGGACACCGCCCTTTCACGGCGGTAACAGG
>NZ_JBMDJL010000028.1:0-75310 GCF_057809175.1 Pseudomonas sp. FG43 | reverse complement strand
CCGGCCCCAGCAAGCTGCCTCCCACATCATTACCTGCCATGCGCCCGATCTGTTCCCACCTCAATTCTTTCCTTGCAGCGGTTCATCGCCCAGGTTCAGGGAGGCATTGTGGCTGACCTGTTCCTCTTCAAACAGACGCCAGGTCTGGCCGTTTTCCGCACCCAGCAGTTCGACGAAGCGACGGCCTTCGATCCTGTCCTGCAACTGGCCGATGTAGCGACCGGCTTCGGAGGGGCTGCGGGTCAGGAAGATCCGGCGGTCCTTGTCCGGCTGAGTCGGGGAAATCAGGTTCAGTTCCAGGCGTTCAGGCTGGCTGTTGCCGCTCAGGTGCAGTTCGGCTTCGCCTGTCAGGTCGTCCAGGTGAATGCTGGCGCGTACCTTGAGCGTCTGGGCCAGCAACTCGCGGTTGAGCGAGCGGTTGATGCCTTTGCCTGCCTCGTAATAGTTGTCGTTGACCAGATTGTCCGGGTTGTTGACGGCAATGGTCACCATCGAAAGGCTGAGGGTCACCGAGCAGGCCAGGATGCCGATGATGATCCATGGCCAACGGTGCTTGTACCACGGGCTTGAAGCGAGTGCGACTGACATGGCGGGTGTCCCTTAGCGTATTTGTGGGCCGATGAAGCGGCTCCTGGCTTCGACATGGGTGTCGCTGTTGTCGATGTCCTTGAGGATGAAGGTGACCTCGTTGGTGCTCGATGGCATTTTTTCCGGTGCGCTGGACAGCTCCACCGCAATACTGAGGATATCGCCTGCGGCCACCCTGAGTTCACGTCGGCCCTGCAGTTTCAGATCCGGCAGGCCGGTCGCATCGAGGATATAGGTGTGGTCGACCTGATCCTTGTTCATCACCTTGAGGCTGTAGACGTTTTCGATGCGTCCTTCGGCATTTTCGCGGTACAGCACGCGGTCCTTGCTGACATCGAAACCCACCAGCGAGCGCATGAAGAAGGCGCTGGTCAGGAAGCCGATCATCAGCAGCAGAACCAGGGCATAGCCAATCAGGCGTGGACGCAGTTTGTGGGTGACCTGACCTGACAGGTTGTGCTCGGTGGTGTAGCTGATAAGGCCACGCGGGTAACTCATCTTGTCCATGATGGTATCGCAGGCATCGATGCAGGCCGCGCAGCCGATGCATTCGATCTGCAACCCTTCGCGGATGTCGATGCCGGTCGGGCAGACCTGAACGCACATGGTGCAATCGATGCAGTCGCCCAGGCCTTGGGCCTTGTAATCCACATCTTTCTTGCGCGGCCCACGGCTTTCCCCACGACGCGGGTCGTAGGAAACGATCAGGGTATCCTTGTCGAACATGACGCTCTGGAAGCGTGCATACGGGCACATGTGAACGCACACCTGCTCGCGCAGCCAGCCTGCATTGCCGTAAGTGGCCAGGGTAAAGAAGCCGATCCAGAAATAGGCCCAGCCGTCGGCTTGCCCTGTGAACAGTTCGATGCTCAGGTCGCGGATGGGGGAGAAGTAGCCGACGAAGGTCAGGCCGGTCACGAAGCCGATCAAAAGCCAGAGGCTGTGCTTGCCGAGCTTGCGCAGGAACTTGTTGGCGCTCATGGGCGCCCTGTCGAGTCTGATGCGTTGGTTACGGTCGCCTTCGGTGACTTTTTCACACCACATGAAGATCCAGGTCCAGACGCTTTGCGGGCAGGTATAGCCGCACCAGATTCGCCCGGCGTAGACGGTGATGAAGAACAGGCCGAAGGCGCTGACGATCAGGATGCCCGACAGCAGGATGAAGTCCTGTGGCCAGAAGGTTGCACCGAAGATGTAGAACTTGCGCTCCGGCAGGTTCCACCACACTGCCTGATGCCCGCCCCAGTTCAGCCAGACCGTGCCGAAATACACCAGAAACAGGGCAAGCCCGCCCAGCATGCGCAGGTTGCGAAACCGGCCTGTGAAAGCGCGGGTGTAGATGTTTTCTCGCGCGGCGTAGAGGTCGACGGTCTTGTCGTCATTCCCGGGGGGCGGGGTGATGTTGTGTACGGGAATCCGGTTGTTCATTGGGGCGTCCCACGGCAGTGGAAAAGTGCCACAGCCAGTACGTGCCGACTGAGGTCAAGAGCGGTTTCTTATGGCGTCAATGATACGCCTGCCCTTATACCTCACGTCTGCGACCTTTGGTCGCGTTGGGTTCCTTAAACGGTTCGTGTAAGTGATCTGGATCAATTGACAGGCTATTCAATGCCTTTGGTCAGCGTGGTGCCGCTCGGTAAGGTGCCAGTTCTTCGTGCAACTGACTGATCCATGGGTTGAGCACCGTGACACCGCATTGCTCGAAGTCGGTGGTGTTTCGGGTCACCACTTTCATGCCGTGAACCAGGGCAGTGGCTGCGATCAGCGCATCGCATTCGCTGCGCGGGTCGGGAGCATGCAACTGGGCGCAGCGTTTGGCTACGATGGTATCCACGGCCAGGATTCGCCCGGCGAATGCCTTCAATACGTGATGCTCCAGCCATGTGCGCAGTGCCGCGCCCTGAATGGGGTCGCGGCGTTCGATGCGCAATATGCCAGTTTCCAGCTCCATGATCGTGATGGCCGAGATAAACAGGCTGGCGGATGCATGGTTGTTTGCCCAGCGGACGACATTGGCATCCGGGTTTCGCTTTCTGAGTTCGGATACCACGTTGGTATCGAGCAGGAACATCAGGACAGGTCCACGTGGCGAGGTGTGATATCGGCCCGTTGTGGCTCGAATTCGATATCGATGTCTCCTGGCATGGTCAGCATGTCGACGATGCTGACAGAGCTGCCGGTCAGTTTTCGATAGTCCTCGATGGAGAGCAGGACGTGGGCCGGACGCCCCCTGTCAGTGATGAAGACCGGACCGTCGTTCGCAGCCTTCTTGGCCCCGCTGGTGTCCTGATTGAATTCGCGGCTTGAGAGCGTTGTTGTCATGAAGGTGACCTCCTGGAAGCCATGTAGGCATGTTTCTATATTTATGACTCACGCAGTCTATTCGTGTAGAAACGTGACTACAACAAAAAACTCTTGTCCAAATGCAACAGCCCCGCCGAGTGCCGTGCGGGGCTGTATCTGTCGAGCCGGATCACTGAGGCTCGGCGGGTTTCTCCTGACGGGACAGGCTGTAGATGTAAGCGGCCAGCAGATGAACCTTGTCATTGCCTTGGGTCGCTTCCTGGGCAGGCATCTGGCCCTGACGACCGTAGCGGATGGTCTGTTGCAGTTGCGCAAAGCTTGAGCCGTAGATGAATGCACCCGGATGAGTAAGGTCTGGCGCGCCCAGCGCTTGCATGCCTTTACCTTCCGGGCCATGGCAGGCAACGCAAGTGGTCGCGAATATCTTCTGGCCAGCCACCGGGTCAGCCTTGGCGCCTTCAGGCAGTTTTCGACCGTCGAGCCGGGTCAGGATGTAGGCGGATACGTCGCGAACGCCTTGCTCGCCGACGACTTCGCCCCAGGCGGGCATGACGGCATGACGGCCGTTCATGATCGAGGTCTTGATGGTTTGCGGATCGCCGCCCCAGCGCCAGTCGGCATCGGTGAGGTTGGGGAAACCGTAGGCGCCTTTGGCATCCGAGCCATGGCAGACCGAGCAGTTGGAGGCGAACAGGCGTCCGCCCATTTTCAGGGCTTGCGGGTCCTTGGCGACGTCCTCGATGGGCATTGCGGCATATTTGGCGAACAGCGGCCCGAATCTGTTTTCAGCGCGGGCGATTTCCTTTTCCCACTCATGAACGCCGGTCCAGCCTTGCTGGCCATCTGAAAACTGGCGCTGCTTTTCATTGTCCGCATAGTTGTAACCCGGCAGCAGGCCTTTCCAGTTGCCCAGGCCCGGATACAGTGCCAGATAGCCCAGAGCGAACACGATGGTGCCCACGAACAGCATGAACCACCAGCGAGGCAGCGGGTTGTCGTATTCCTCGATGCCGTCGAAGGAGTGGCCTACGGTTTCTTCGGTCTGATCATCGCGCTGGCCTTTGCGGGTTGCCAGCAGCAGCCAGGTCAGGGCGAAGATTGTGCCCAGGGTCAGAACCGTTACATACAGGCTCCAGAACGTGGTCATGCTTTCTTGCTCCCGGCGTTTCTGGCTTCTTGTTCAATATGCTCGGTGGCTTGCGGATCGTCCGCGAACGGCAGCATGGTCGCGTCGTCGAATTCAGCCTTGCGCCTCGGGCTGAATACCCACAGCGCCAGCCCGATAAAAGCCACCATCACCACCAGTGTGCCCAGACCTCGAATCATTCCGATATCCATCGCGTTCACCGTTTGCTCTTGATGATTGTGCCAAGGCCTTGCAGGTAGGCCACCAGTGCGTCCATTTCGGTCTTGCCTTTCACGGCGGCTTCGGCACCCGCGATGTCTTCATCGGTATAGGGCGTGCCGAGGGCGCGCAGGACTTCCATTTTCTTGGCGGTTTCCTTGCCGTCGAGTTTCTTCTCGACCAGGAACGGGTAGGCCGGCATTTTCGATTCGGGTACCACATTGCGCGGGTTGTACAGGTGAGCGCGATGCCAGTCGTCCGAGTAGCGCCCACCGACGCGGGCCAGGTCCGGGCCGGTACGTTTTGAGCCCCACAGGAACGGGTGATCCCAGACGCTTTCGCCGGCCACCGAATAATGACCGTAGCGCTCGGTTTCGGCACGGAACGGGCGGATCATCTGCGAGTGGCAACCCACACAACCGTTGGCGATGTAGACGTCGCGGCCTTCGAGTTCCAGGGCGGTGCGTGGCTTCATGCCTTCGACCGGTTTGTTGGTCACGTCCTGAAAGAACAGCGGCACGATCTGGGTCAGGCCGCCAATGCTCACGGCAATGACCATGAAGAAGGCCAGCAGGCCAATGTTCTTTTCGAGTACTTCATGTTTCATCAGTGAGCCCCCGCAACAACGATTCGGGCGGCAGCTTCGGCTTCCTCGGGGTCCGACGCACGTACGGTGCGCCATACGTTCCAGGCCATCAGCAGCATGCCGCTGGCAAAGAACGCGCCGCCGATCATGCGCACGACATAGCCCGGATGGCTGGCCTGCAGGGCTTCGGCGAACGAGTAGGTGAGGGTGCCATCGTCGTTGATGGCCCGCCACATCAGGCCTTGAGTGATGCCATTGACCCACATCGAGGCGATGTAGAGCACGGTGCCGATGGTGGCAAGCCAGAAGTGCGCATTGATCAGGCCGATGCTGTGCATCTGCGAGCGGCCGAAGACTTTCGGGATCATGTGATAGACCGCGCCGATGGAGATCATTGCCACCCAGCCCAGGGCACCGGCGTGGACGTGGCCGATGGTCCAGTCCGTATAGTGCGACAACGAGTTCACGGTCTTGATAGCCATCATCGGACCTTCAAAGGTCGACATGCCATAGAACGCCAGGGACACCACCAGAAAGCGCAGGATCGGGTCGGTGCGCAACTTATGCCAGGCGCCGGAGAGGGTCATCATGCCGTTGATCATGCCGCCCCAGCTCGGGGCCAGCAGGATGATCGACATCACCATGCCCAGTGACTGCGCCCAGTCCGGCAGGGCGGTGTAATGCAGGTGGTGCGGGCCGGCCCAGATGTACAGGGTGATCAGTGCCCAGAAATGCACGATGGACAGGCGGTACGAATAGATCGGCCGCTCTGCCTGCTTGGGCACGAAGTAATACATCATGCCCAGAAAGCCTGTGGTCAGAAAGAAGCCTACTGCGTTGTGCCCGTACCACCACTGGATCATGGCGTCGGTCGCACCCGCGTACGCCGAGTAGGACTTGAACAGGCTGACCGGCAACGATATGTGGTTGACGATGTGCAGCATGGCGGTCACCAGAATAAAGGCGCCGTAGAACCAGTTGCCGACATAGATGTGTTTGGTATTGCGGCGGGCGATGGTGCCGAAGAACACCACGGCATAGGTGACCCAGACAATGGCCAGCAGAATCGCAATCGGCCATTCGAGTTCGGCGTATTCCTTGGTGGTGGTGTAACCCATGGGCAGGGTGATGATTGCGCTGACGATCACCGCTTGCCAGCCCCAGAACGTGAAGGCAGCCATGCCATCGGAAATCAGCCGCGTCTGGCAGGTTCGCTGCACCACGTAATAAGAGGTGGAAAACAGGGCGCAGCCACCGAAAGCGAAAATCACAAGATTGGTGTGCAGTGGTCGCAGGCGTCCGAACGTGGTCCATTCCAGATCGAGGTTAAGGTCAGGCCAGACCAGTTGTGCGGCAATGAAAACGCCGAGCCCCATGCCAATGATTCCCCAGACCACCGTCATGATGGCGAACTGGCGGACCACCTTGTAGTTATAAGCAGTCGGGCTGATTGCTGTGCTCATTTCCAGGGTTCCACGGTTCAGTATTTATAGGTATCCAGAGGGCCACGAACCTGTCCACGGCAGATGCCGGACAAGTATTTGCGCTTAAACGATGGCCCTTTGAGGCATGTTCCCGGAGACACTGGAACACTGCCGAAGCGGACCGAAAAAGGCGGGATGGACAGGTCGATGACACATGCCGGTAAATGCGTGAAGCATTCACTTCCCATGACCTGTGACCAGCTAATGCCAGTCCACTGCGGGCAAGCTTAGTCGTGAAAGGCGGGCATGGGAAGTACAGAGCAAGGGCGCGAAACGTGTGCTGAAGAATTGCGCACCCCGTTGCAGGGTGCGCAATTCTTTGTTGCAGCGGGCTGAATCGTTACTGTGACTGCTTTTCCCTGCGCTCGAGTTGATCAGGACTCTGAGAAAGGCTGTACACGTAGGCGGCCAGCAATTGCACCTTGTCATTGCCCAGCAAATCGGCCTGAGCAGGCATATGACCCTGGCGACCAAGACGAATGGTCTGTTGCAGTTGCGCAAGGCTGGTGCCGTAGATGAAACCGCCCGGTTGTGTCAGGTTTGGGGCGCCCATCGCTTCGACACCTTTACCTGTAGCACCATGACAAGCTACGCAAGTCGAGCTGAATACTTGCTGTCCGGCGGACAGATTGGCGGTGTCATCGGCAGGCAGCGGCAGGCCGGCCAGAGAGTGGCGAACATAAGCGGCGACGTTCTTGACGCCTTCTTCACCGATTACCGGCCCCCACGCAGGCATGGCGGCGACTCGACCCATCATGATGCTGTTCTTGATGGTGTCGGCACTGCCGCCCCAACGCCAGTTGGTGTCGGTCAGGTTAGGGAAGCCATAGGCGCCCTTGGCATCCGAGCCGTGGCAAACCGAGCAGTTGGAGGCGAACAGGCGTCCGCCCATTTTCAGCGCCTGTGGGTCCTTGGCGACTTCCTCCAGCGGCATGGCGGCGAATCTGGCAAAGATGGGACCGAATCTGGCATCGGCCCGGTCCATTTCCTTTTCCCACTCATGGGCGCCGGTCCAGCCGTTTTCGTAACCGGGCAGGATGCCTTTCCAGTTTCCCAGGCCGGGGTAGAGGATCAGGTAGCCAACCGCGAACACCAGGGTGCCGGCGAACAGCATGAACCACCATTGCGGCAACGGATTGTCATACTCCTCGATGCCGTCGAAGCTGTGGCCCATGGTCTGGTCGGTACTGCCCTTGGTTTCGCCTTTGCGTGTGCCGATCAACAGCCAGGTCAGCCCGATCAGGCTGCCGAGGGTCAGCACGCAGATATAGGTGCTCCAGAAGGTGGTCATGGCTGATTACTCCGCACGACAGGTTGTTCCGTTTCAGGTTTCGCGTCAGTGCTCAATGGATGAGGTTCGTCGGCAAAGGGCGCCATGCGAGCCTCGGCGAAATCCGGGTTGCGTTTGCTGCTGGATACCCACAGGGACATCCCGATGAAGGCGATCGCCACTACCAACGTGCCGAGGCCGCGCAAGTCTTGGATATCCATGGCTCACCTCTTGCTCTTGATGGAAGTGCCGAGCACTTGCAGGTAGGCCACCAGTGCATCCATCTCGGTCTTGCCCTTGAGGCTGGCGACTGCGCCGGAGATATCTGCATCGGTGTAAGGCACGCCCAGAGTGCGCATGGCGCGGATCTTGGCTTCGGTATGGCTGCTGTCCACTTGTTGGGTGACCAGCCACGGGTAAGCAGGCATTTTCGATTCCGGCACGACGTTGCGCGGGTTGTACAAGTGGGCGCGGTGCCAGTCATCCGAATAGCGTGCGCCAACCCGTGCCAGGTCCGGACCGGTACGCTTGGAGCCCCACAGGAACGGATGATCCCAGACGCTTTCGCCCGCCACCGAATAGTGACCATAACGCTCGGTTTCGGCCCGGAACGGACGGATCATCTGTGAGTGGCAACCTACGCAGCCTTCGCGGATATAGATGTCGCGACCTTCGAGTTGCAGCGCTGTGTAGGGCTTCATGCCCTCTACCGGTTTGTTGGTCACGTCCTGGAAAAACAGCGGTACGATCTGGGTCAGGCCACCGATGCTGACGGCCAGCACCATCAGGATCATCAGCAGGGTGACGTTCTTTTCGATCACTTCATGTTTCATGGTCAGATCCTCAGGCCATCTGCGCGGCAGCGGTGGCTTCGGCCGGGCTGGAGGCCCGCACGGTGCGCCAGGTGTTGTAGGCCATCAGCAACATGCCGACGAAGAAGATGGCGCCTCCGGCCAGGCGGACGATGAAGCCCGGGTGACTGGCTTGCAGGGCTTCGACGAAGGAGTAGGTGAGGGTGCCGTCCTCGTTCACGGCGCGCCACATCAGGCCTTGAGTGATGCCGTTGACCCACATCGAGGCGATGTAGAGCACGGTGCCGATGGTGGCGAGCCAGAAGTGCGCATTGATCAGGCCCATGCTGTGCATCTGTTGGCGACCGAATACCTTGGGAATCATGTGGTACAGCGCGCCGATGGAGATCATCGCCACCCAGCCCAGAGCGCCAGCATGGACGTGGCCGATGGTCCAGTCGGTGTAGTGGGAGAGGGCGTTGACAGTCTTGATGGCCATCATCGGACCTTCAAAGGTCGACATGCCGTAGAACGCCAGGGACACCACCAGAAAACGCAGGATCGGGTCGCTGCGCAACTTATGCCAGGCGCCCGACAGGGTCATCATGCCGTTGATCATGCCGCCCCAGCTTGGAGCCAGAAGAATCAGCGACATCACCATGCCCAGCGACTGCGCCCAGTCTGGCAGGGCGGTGTAATGCAAGTGGTGCGGACCGGCCCAGATGTACAGGGTGATCAGCGCCCAGAAATGCACGATGGACAGGCGATAGGAATAGACCGGACGTTCGGCCTGCTTGGGCACGAAGTAATACATCATCCCCAGAAAGCCCGCCGTCAGGAAAAAACCTACCGCGTTGTGCCCGTACCACCACTGCACCATCGCATCGGTTGCACCGGCGTACAGCGAGTAGGACTTGGTCAGGCTGACCGGAATTTCCAGGTTGTTGACGATGTGCAGCAGCGCTACGGTCAGGATGAATCCGCCGAAGAACCAGTTGCCGACATAAATGTGCTTGGTGGTGCGTTTGGCTACGGTGCCGAAAAACACGATTGCATAAGCGACCCAGACCACGGCGATCAGGATATCGATCGGCCATTCCAGCTCGGCGTATTCTTTTGAAGTGGTAAAGCCCAGGGGCAGGCTTATGGCAGCCAGTACGATTACCAGTTGCCAGCCCCAGAAGGTGAAAGCAGCCAGCTTTGGCAGAAACAGTCGGGTCTGGCAGGTGCGTTGCACAGAATAGTAGGAGCTGGCGAACAGCGCGCAGCCACCAAAGGCGAAAATGACTGCGTTGGTATGAAGTGGACGCAAGCGACCAAAGCTTGTCCACGGCAAGTTGAAGTTGAGCTCAGGCCAAACCAGTTGGGCGGCCAGAAAAACGCCGAGGCCCATCCCGACAATTCCCCAGATCACCGTCATAATGGCGAACTGGCGAACCACCTGATAGTTATAGGCGGTACTGTTAGTTGTGTTCATTTAGGTGTGTATCCCATCCAGCTTGGTCGGGGCCATTACGCACGGTTATAGCTCCGGGTTATTGGCAGACTCATCAGAAGCGAGGCAAGCATGGGCAATGGGCAAGGTGCCTGCATTGACAGGGATCAATGCGTACAACTGGCGCAGGACAACGGCTGGATCTGGACGGCGGCGCAGCCGGGAGCAGGGGATGGCAAGGCAACGCTGATTCTGGCCCATGGGGCTGGTGCGCCCATGGACAGCGATTTCATGAACGACATGGCTGCACACCTTGCTGCACAGGGCGTCAACGTCATGCGCTTCGAGTTTCCCTACATGGCTCAGCGGCGTCTTACGGGGGGTAAACGTCCTCCCAATCCTCAGGGGCAGCTACTCGATTGCTGGCGTCAGGTGCATGAGCGTGTGCGACCTCATGTCGCTGGACGTCTGGCCATCGGAGGCAAGTCCATGGGGGGAAGAATGGCCAGCCTGCTTGCCGATGAACTGAAGGTCGATGCGCTGGTGTGTCTGGGCTATCCGTTCTATGCCGTGGGCAAACCCGAGAAGCCTCGCGTGGCGCATCTGGCCGATCTGCAGACCCCGACCTTGATCATTCAAGGTGAGCGGGATGCATTGGGTGATCGTGAAACGGTGCAGGGATATGAGCTATCCACTTCAATCGGGTTGCACTGGTTACCGACCGCCAATCATGATCTCAAGCCCCTCAAGGTGTCGGGCCTGAGTCATGAGCAGTGTCTGGTTGAGTCTGCGCAGCGGATTGCAGAGTTCCTGCTGGCCTGATCACTTGCAATACACGTCGAAAGAGCCGTCCGTGACCTCGAAATCAACCGCCGAGATACTGAAGCTGAACACCCCTTGCAAACGCTGACTCTGAGGGTCGGCCTCGATCAGCGTGAAAGCACCGGCCTGAAAATGCGCAGAGTGATAAATGACGCTCTGCCAATGCGGGCTTTCGTTGTAGACCACCTTGATGCGCTCATTACCCGGCAGGTCGTAAGTGCCGGGTTCCAGGTCCTTATCGAAAAACAGACCGATGCTGGTCCGTTTATGGCCGACCTTGCCGTCGGCGATTATTTTCCAGATCCAGTGACTGGGCGCCTGTGAAAGCTCCGGGCGCAACGTCAACCTGCCCAGCAGGGAGGAAACCAGTAGCGGTTGCTTGTTGACGCTGACCTTGAAACTGCCTTCGCAAGAGGGAGGGCGCACGAAGCGTTTGGGGGGAATGACAGGGTGGCGCATGGTCTGGCTCTTGGAACGTGACGCGCATAGATGGAAAGAGGGCGTTACGCCTTTCAGGTAACGTAACGCCCCGGGATATTTCAGCCAGGCCGCAGTCGGCTACTAGCGGATAGCGACGCCAAGACTGGCATTGTGATGCAGCAATTTGAAGTCTGCGCCTGTGACCAGATTTTTCACGTAGTACCATTTCCAGCCCATAAGGTTGGAGGCTGCTACCGTGCCGGACCAGTAATTGCCATTGCCCATCGGCCAGCTTCTGCCATAGGCCGTGTGGATTTCATTGAGCTCATAGATGGACGGAATGCGCGCGCCTTGCGCCTCGGCGGCCGTTGCCATCTTTGTGAAGGAGCCCGCACCAACCCCCAGGCAGTGAACGACGCCGGTAACGGTAACCTGATAGCTCTTTATGGCTCCAAGACTGTCCGTGACCGAAATGGTTGCCGTGCCTTTGCCACGTGCAGAGGTCAGGCGATTGCCGTCTACCTTGGCCACCAACGGGTCGCTTGAACGATAGAAGTAAGGTGCCTGACCACCGCTGGCTGTGCGTTGGACGGTTGTGTCCGACGGCATGGCTGGCAGAAGGTCGGGATAGCCCGGCAACAGATAGACCTTGCCCTTCAGGGTGACGGGTGAGGTGTCGAACTCCAGCTCCTTGCTGATCTTCAGCCACAGTGTCGAAGACAAGGCTGCGGTGCCTGCGCGAGTGACGGTGTAAGTGACGGTCGCTGCGCTGCTGGCCACGATCAGGGATTTGGCGATGGTGAATTGCAGCTCGGTATTGCCTCCCACCACCTGTGACGGCGTGTCGTAAGCCGTTGCGCCTCGCCAGTTGACCACTACGCTATCGCCAGTGCTCATGCCTGTGTAGGACACACGAACGGTTGCACCGGATTCCGGGATTCTTGAGGGAATCACCACGCCATCGGCGCCGACAGTGTCCATGGTGGGAGCAGGCAGTTCTATGTGCGTATCAAGAACCTTCAGGGCCAGGGTTTCAGACTGTTGCACCGTCCCGTTGAGGCGGCTGACGGTATAAAACACGTTGACTGTCTGACCTGCGTTGGCGTTGACCAGTGCTGCCGTGAACACAAGCTCCTGGATCTTGCCCACGTCGGCGGCTGTGATGATTTTTTCCCGGGTATCGCTGCCCTTGGGGCCTTGCCACTGCACTGTGACCCGCTCACCCGCGGCAAGGTTGGCAGTGGTGCCGATCTGTACGGTGGCACCATTGACCGTATTGGCCGGATCGAGGGTATCGCCTTTGGCTTCTTTTACCGTCGGGATGGGGAGTGGTGATTGTACGGATAGCTGCAGCGTGACGAGCTTCTCCTCCGAGTTCATGGACACATTGCCCGCCTGATCGGTCACGGTGTAGTAGACGGGCGCCTTGATGTCACCAATGGTCTCCAGGAACGATCTGACGAAATCCACATTCACCCGCTGCAATCCCATATCGTCCTTGTTGACCATGGTGATAGGGCCGGGAATCTGATTCCAGTAAGTGCGAATGACATCGCCTTCCTTCATGCCGTTGTAACTGGCAATGCTGCCCCTGAGCACGTTATGCACGCTTTCCAGCTCATCGGAAGTCAGCCCGTCGTCAACGAAGGCCGGGAAGAGGATCGGGCCGAGATGCGGGTTGCCGGGAGCGGTGCGGTCGATTTCGAGGCGCGTTGCTTTGGAAGAGTTCGTGATCTGGCTTTCCGGATTGAATGTCTTGTAGGCAACCTGGTGTACACCCTCGGTCAGCAGTGCAACGGGAATTTCGAGAGTCAACTCATCGCCTGGCAACTGGCTGTCCAGAATCTGTTTCTGCGAGCCAGCTATCATGTCATTCCATAGCAGTTGGTAGGTATAGCCAGGCTGTGCACCTTCCCAAACCTTGAGTTTTGCAATAACGGGCCTGTCGAGAAATTCGATGGGCAACACTCCGTTTTCGAGTGCGGCAGGAATTTCCGGTGCTTCAAGTTCTCCTGCTCTACGAGCTGATAGTGACATGTTCATATTTATTTTCCTTATTATTGAAAAGGAGGAATAGGGCAGGTCGGTTGAACCGAATCGAGCATGTTCACCGGCGCGCGGGTAACTTTTGAAGTAACAGCGCTCTGATTACTGCCCGCAGGCGGTTCAACGCGGAAACTGGCTTCTGCAAAGCCGGTGCAGAGAATGCGAAGGTTGCGGTCGGGAACGGTAAAGGTATAACCGTTTGTTACATCGTTTTTATCCAGTGTCCGGTCGGCGGTATAGTTGGACGCATCAATCGGATTGTTGTTTTTATCGAAACCTTTGAAGGTCAATGACAGTGTCTGGCCTTCATCGATATTGATATAAGGCGCAATATAAAGATCTGCCCCGTCGGGATTGAGAATCGGAGCGATGAAACCCACGTCATTAAGTTTGAACGGTGGGCCATCCAGACCATCCGGTCCACCTGGAAGTTCTTCCTTGGATCTGACCGTCACCAGTTGCACCGGGCACTTTACAGGGTTGGGATTCCCGGCACGGGTCACCGTGTAATGGACTGGAATTTCCGCACCGGTTCCTTGTGCCCTCATGATTGCATTATCGATCGGAACAAGAAGGTCCCGTGCGGCAGCGATATCCGTTGCCCTGATTTTATACCATTGGGGCTTTTGTTGATCTCCCCAGAACAGATTCAGGTTGTCGCTGATGGCAAAGTCGGTATTCCACTTCACGACCCCTAGCGCATTGAGTTCATAGTCTTCTTCGTCAATGAAGTTGTCCGTGGTGTTGGGGCTTTCCACGCTGGTGCCCTGGACGATAAAGGTTTCCAGCGGCGTTGGAATTGGCAGCGTCAGGAAAACATCAATGGTACTGCTGAGAGAGGTGCCCGCCAGATCCAGTTGGCGTGCCACTTCATAAAAGACTTGCACTGAACCCACAGGGTTTTGATTGAGTGTCTCATAAGGGATACGAAGCGAAAGAACAATGTCTTCGTTCTCGTTACCTGGTGGAAGAGCGACCGGAACCAGTGGATTATTCTGTCCCCAGAACAACTTGATCATGTCAAAAGGGCTGGCACCCGGATACTTGGGAATATCGACCTGAACGCCTGCCTGCGCTTCTGCATGATCGATCAGGGTTCCTACTTCCGGGTCGATGATCGGAGCCGGGAAGTTGACCGGAATATCCTGCAACTTGAGTGTGATGGGCACGGGGTTGGAGTCTATGGATGCGTTGCCTGCCCGGTCGAAAACCTTGTATTTGACCAGTTGTTCCGTTTCTCCCAGGCTTTCCAGAAAGCTACGGGTAAAGGTGATCGCAACCCTGTCCAGGCCCATGTCATCTTCAGTGACGGTGGCTTGCGGGCCGAGAGTTGTGCCCCAGTAAGTCTGTACCCGATCATGCTTTGCCATGCCGGTGTAGCCAGCAATCTGAACGTCCAGCTTCCCACCCAGTTGTGCAAGTTCGGCCGCGGTCAATCCATTCTGTACTTCCGGGGGAAACAGGATGGCGCTGAGTTCCGGTTTTCCGGGAGCGGTCAGGTCAATCACCAGATTGAATATATTGGATTCGTTTCTGACCTGACTCTCTGGGTTCGATGTTTGATATTGCAGCGTATGGGTCCCTTCGGTAAGGAGGTCGATAGGAATTTCCAGTGTCAGTGGATCTCCAGGTCGGTGAGTATCTAGAATCGGTTTCTCGGGGCTTACGGTTTTACCATCCCAATAAAGTGTGTAGGTATAACCTGGCTGAGCGCCTGTCCATACTTCCAGGTCTACAGTGACCGGATTGTTCAATTCGGATATTGGTAGAAGCCCAGGCGTGTCTTCATCATGAAAAGCAGCTGCGACATCAGGTGCTTTCAAGTCAGGGTTCTGTATGCGTAGATGATTGCCTGAAATGATGATGGGCGTTTGTGGTTGAGAGTGCATGATCTATTCCTTGAAATGGATGCTGAAAATAATACGGCCATGTAGCCGAATGGTTTTGCCAGCTGTAGAGGTAATATTGGCCAATAGATTCTTTAGCTGCGGAGCTGACGTAATCGTTTTTCTTTAGGCGCGTCAATAGGTGGTGGTAAATGTTTTTATGTGTGTGAAAAAATAATTTTAGGGTTTTAGGTTTGGTTGTAAGAAGATCTGTAAGATAATTAACTTGTTCATTTAGGAAGCGTCCTACTTTTGGGCTTTTGATCTGAAATTTTTTGAAGTGAAACGATAAATCACTATTTCTGCCTCCATATTTGGGAGTGTGAAAGGTGCTTTATAGAAAACAGGCTGTAAAAGGAAAAAAAGTTTCCTCTATCGTCATGTCACTGGGCGTGATGGTTGCGTTGGAGGCTGGGGCCGATGGAAACCATATTCTGGAAAATGCGTCAGGTCAGGTTGCCTTGGGAACTATTACCGTGGATGGCCGGGAGGAAACGGTAGACTCATCCACGCCGGTCAACTCTTATTCCGTGATCAGGGGCGGGACCCTGAATATTGTACAAGGCGGTGTGATAGACCGTGTTGTAGGCGCAAATTCAACGCTGGTTATCAATGACGGGACGGTAAATGCTGGTGTTGATGTAAATGACAGCCGGGTCATTCTGGAGCATGCAACCATAAGGAATAATCTGGACTATGGCATGTTACTCGGGATCTCGACGGGGACTGCCAAACCAGGATCATGGGCCACGGTGAGTGACAGTGATATATCCGGTGTCAGCTATGGCATAGGCTTGAGCCAGCTAAGTCGGCTTGAAATGAGTAATACCAGGGTCTATGGCGCGGTTTCGGCCGATGGCAGGTACGGGGAAGGGCTGCTCGTGTCAGGAGGCGATGCGGTCATTACGGGATCAAGCCATATTCGCGGTGATAGAAATGGCATCAGAATCATTGAAGGGGTGTTTATCCCTGGTAATGGCAATGCCGGTGTCACCAGCACTGCTGTGATCGATCATTCGATCATCGAAGGAATCAATGGCGCAGCGATCAGGATCGACAAGTCGGATCAGTTTGGTGCGATCGTCGATATAGCCGTCCAGAATGGCTCAACCCTGCTTTCCGGCAACGGTAACCTTCTGGAGGTCGCTGACCGCAGTACGGCTAATTTCAAGGTCGACAACAGCAACCTTACCGGCAATTTGATTGCCGATGACAGCAGCACCTTGAACGTCACCTTGCAGAATCAGGCCCAGCTCACCGGCGATATCATCAATGGCAATAGCCTGGCTGTTGATTCTGGCGCTCGTTGGCAAATGGTCGGTGACAACGCCATCGAGTCGCTGAGCATGGAGCGCGGTGGCGTGAGTTTTGGCGAGGACGGGTTTCATACCTTGTCGTTGGGCGAACTGTCCGGGAATGGTTTCTTTGGCATGCGGGTCGATCTGGACAACGGCGTTGGGGATCTGCTCGATGTGAACGGACAGGCCAATGGCGAGTTCGGGTTGCATATCCGTAATACCGGCGTTGAGGTGGTATCGCCAGACATGGAGCCCTTGAAGGTCGTGCATACCGAAGGCGGCAATGCGCAGTTCAGCCTGATCGGTGGTCGGGTCGACCTTGGGGCGTATTCCTATTTGCTGGAGCAGCAGGGCAACGATTGGTTCATTGTTGGCAGCAACAAGACCATCAGCCCTTCAACCAGTACCGCTCTGGCGCTGTTCAATGCTGCGCCAGTCATCTGGATGAGCGAGTTGTCGACCTTGCGCAGCCGGATGGGAGAGGTGCGTGCCAGCGGCCAGGGAGGCGGATGGATGCGTGCCTATGGCAATCGCTTCAATGCCACCACCAGTGATGGTGTCGAGTATCAGCACAAGCATCAGGGTCTGTCGCTGGGTGCCGATGCGCCGCTTGAGGTCAGCCATGGTCAGTTATTGCTGGGTGTCATGGGTGGCTATAGCACCTCCGATCTGGACCTGAACCGTGGCACCACGGGCAAGGTCAGCAGCTACTATGTCGGTGGCTATGGCACCTGGCTGCTGGATGATGGGTACTATCTGGACGGCGTACTCAAGTTCAACAGCTTCCGTAACAAGTCCGATGTCGCCATGAGTGACACCAGCAAGGCCAAGGGTGATTACAGCAATACGGGAGTGGGTGCATCCGTGGAGTTCGGGCGGCATATTGCGCTGGCCGACGATTACTTCCTGGAGCCTTTCGCCCAACTGGCCGGTGTTGTTGTTCAAGGTGGCAAGTACCGCATGGACAATGGCCTGCAGGCGAAAAACGGTGATACCCGGTCGGTTATAGGCAAGGTCGGCAGTTCTGTGGGACGCAATATCGCGCTCAAGGATGGCGGTGTGTTGCAGCCTTATCTGCGTGTGGCGGCCGCCCAGGAGTTTTCCCGCAGCAATGACGTCAAGGTCAACGACTCGCGCTTCGATAACAACCTGTTCGGTTCGCGTGCCGAGGTGGGGGCGGGTGTTTCGGTCTCACTGTCAGAGCGCCTGCAATTGCATGCTGACTTCGATTACATGAAAGGCAAGCATGTCGAGCAACCCTGGGGAGCCAACGTAGGATTGCGACTCTCGTTCTGAGTGTTCCCCGTCAATCAGGCCCCCGGTGAGTGATCACCGGGGGCTTTTTTCATTTGCCCGGGTGACGACGTTTCATGCTGCGTTTACGTCGGCGTTGTCTGGGAGTGATCGGCGCATGCTTGTTGACCGTTACGCGCAGGACGGGCGAAGTGCCGATCAAATGGTTGGCGCGATGTATTTCATAGTAGATATCCACTGGGCCGTATTGAGCGTAGGGAATGAGGTTGTAGGTAATACACAGTATTCGCACGATGGTGCTTCTACCCAAAGGATGAAGCAGTGGTGTTGAGGATTGGTGAAGGCCCCAATAGAAGACGATGAGGTCCTCACGCTGCATCAGTGGCGAGTAGGGGATATGAATGGATATACCGGCATGAATCTGTTCGCAGGTAATCGCATCCGTATTGATGGACGGCACTATCGGTGCCTTGAGGCTGGACGATATACAGGGTTGTTCCGGCAAGGCTTTTGTTTTATCGGTTGGCGGCAGTATGTCGTCTTGAGTAGGTTTGTCCATTGGGGTGCCTGTATGAAAGTTTTAATGTTCTGGATGAGGCGCTGGGGGGTGTGGACATTAAAAATACAGACAGGAATCTGGTCAAACGAGTGGCCTGGTCGATGCCTGAATAGAGTGCTTGATGATGTGCTGTTACAAATAAAGTTTCAGAGCGGGCGGGTCGCTGGTAATGGTGCGTAATAGAGCGTGATGCGTTGTTTAAAGAAGATGCATGTTTGAAATTTTTTGAAATAGGTTTCAGTTGCAGTTACAAGATTGTTGTGGGTTTGGCGTGTTTTTTACTGCGCATGGAAGCTACATACACCTCTATCAGAAAAGTCCTTCTAAAATATTTTATGGCTGTAAATTCAAATGAATTTATGCTCCGTGGTTCAATACTTGAATGAGTGTAGTTTTTATGGGGGGCGCAAGGCTCAGGCTGCTGCAGGCGCTCAGGTTTAAGGGTTTTGGTTGATGGGCGTGGCTGGGAGTGTGAAAAAATAGTTGGGCAGACAGCGAACTATTTGAAGAAAACAGCATCATATCAATGTGCCACTTTGGCATCTCGCATGGAACTTGGATCATGGCTGGTTTCTTCAAAATCCCTCGTGCTGTTTCCCGTGTTCGCGTCCTTGCTTTATTGATTGGCGGCCTGGCGTTTTCAAACGCCAATGCCGCTGTTGAACTCGATTCTTCCCGTGCCAGTAGTTCCGATAATATCGTGACCAGCTTTACCGAGTTCGGTAGAGGAACTGCCTTGCGTAACTCGGATTTCACGGTTGGCAATATTCAGGAGATAAGGGCAGGCACGAACAGTAATACCCGTGAACTGGAAAGTTTGAAGAAAGTTGTCGAGGAACAGGCCAAGGCCATTGAAGAACTCAAGCGCAATAGCAAGGCTTCTGCTTCAAGCAGCAGTTCCAGTGATAGTGAAATTTCAACTCTCAAGCGCAAGCTTGATGAGCAGAGCCGCAGCATCGATAAGTTTGAAGGGCAGGTGAATGACTTGAAGCGTAGTTCAGGATCAAGTAGCAGCTCCAGCTCAAGTGAACTGTCCAGCCTCAAGAGCAAGGTCGATGAGCATGGGCGCGACGTGGCCAGGCTTGAGGGGCAGGTGAATGACTTGAAGCGTAGTTCAGGGTCAAGTAGCAGCTCCAGCTCAAGTGAGCTGTCCAGCCTCAAGCGTGACCTCAGCAGTCAGCAGAGTGAGTTGAGTAATGTGAAGCGCTCCCTCGATGACCTTTCCCGTAAGGTGAAATAAGGCCGCACTGTTTCAAATCTCGTAAAAAAGCCCCGGTAAATCAGCATTTACCGGGGCTTGTCTTTTTCCGTGCAGGCTTATCGATTGAAGCGTTCAACCAGCGAATATTGCGAATTGGCGGTGTCGGTCAGCTCGGCGCTGAGCACTGCCGAGCGATGAGCCTCGTCGGACGTCTGGTCGGCCAGCTCGGCAATGGTGGAGATATTGCGGCTGATCTCTTCGGCCACCGAGCTTTGTTGTTCGGTGGCTGTGGCGATCTGAGTGGCCATGTCCGTGATGTTGGCGACCGCTTCGCTGATGCCCACCAGCGCCTCGTCGGCTTCCAGTACCCGCGCAACACCTTCCTCGGCCTGACGATGGCCTGAGTTCATGGTCTGCACGGCATTATTGGCAGTCTGTTGCAGTTTGGCGATCAGGCCATGGATCTGTCCGGTGGACTCAGTCGTGCGTTGCGCCAACTGACGCACCTCATCGGCTACCACGGCAAAGCCGCGGCCCATTTCCCCGGCGCGTGCCGCTTCGATGGCTGCGTTGAGTGCCAGCAGGTTGGTCTGGTCGGCAATGCCTTTGATCACATCGACCACGCCACCGATTTCATCGCTGTCCTTGGCCAGTTGCGTGACGGTCAGGCCGGTTTCGCCCACGGAAGTGGACAAGCGTTGAATCGCGTCACGGGTTTCCCCGGCAATATCACGACCACGGAGCGTCAGTTGATTGGCCTGCTGGCTGGCATCGGCTGCCCGCTGCACATGGCTGGCGACTTGCTGGGTGGTGGTTGCCATCTGGTTGATCGCGGTTGCCACTTGTTCTGTCTCGACCCGTTGACGCTCCAGCCCGGAAGAGCTTGCATTGGCCAGCGAGTTGGATTTGCGTGCCTGGGTATTCAAGTGTTCGGCGGTGTCCTGCAAGCGGGTCAGGCAGGTTTTCAGCCGTGCTTCCTGGCTGAGGATCGACATTTCCAGACGGGCCTGCGGGCCTCGGCTGTCGGTATACATCTGCGCGATCAGCGGGTCCGAAGTGGTTTGTTCTGCCAGACGCAGCAGGCGCTTGATACCGCGCTGCTGCCAGGTCAGGCCGAGCAGGCCCAGCGGCACGGACAATACGGCGGCCAGAATGAAGCCCCAGTGAGAGTTGAGCCAGGCTCCGATCATGAAGCTCAACTGGCTGACAAGGATGAACGGCAGCCAGTCCTGCAGCACCGGCAGCCATTTATCGCGGCCAGGAATGGCCGACTTGCCTTTATTGATTCGTGCATACAGCGCTTCGGCACGCTTGATCTGTTCGGCGGTCGGTTTGACACGCACGGACTCGAAGCCAACCACCTGCTTGTTCTCGAACATTGGCGTCACATAGGCGTTGACCCAATAGTGATCGCCATTCTTGCAGCGGTTCTTGACGATACCCATCCACGGCTGGCCACGTTTCAGAGTGGTCCACATGTGCTCGAAAACGGCCGGAGGGACGTCAGGATGACGAACCAGATTATGCGGAGCCTTTATCAGCTCTTCATGACTGAAACCGGAGACTTCCTGGAAAATCTCGTTGCAGTAGGTGATCACGCCTTTGGTATCGGTGGTAGAAATCAACCGCTGTTCAGCAGGAAATGTCCGCTCACGTTGAGTGATTGGCTGGTTGTTACGCATGGCTTTCGGTCCTTCGATCCAATAGGCTTCGGAGAGTTATCGGCAAACTTACCTGTAAATTGAGCCTGTTAAGCGAAATGATTAGCGATTCATTGTCATCCATCAATGCTTATCGATTGAGCATCGGGTAGGTGAACAGGCCGAAATGCACCAGATTCAACCCCAGGTGAGTGATCACCGAGGCCAGCAGGCCACCGAACCGATAAGCGATGCCATAACCTGCCCCAGCCAGGCTCGCGAGCAATATCCATTGCCATCCCGAGCCCACATGGGCAAGCCCGAACAGTATGGCAGCGATACTGATGGCAAGTGTGCTACCAAACCATAGTTTGTTAAAAAATTGTTGCAATGCACCTTGCAGATAAGCGCGGAAAAACAGCTCTTCGGTCAATGTCACCAGCAGCAGATTATTCAATAGCCAGAGTGTGCCGTGCTCCGGCCATTTTGCAGACCAGCCGGTTACCCCGAGGGCTATTGCCGTTGTCATGCACAGTACGCTGGTGGCGATCAGCGTGCCGGCTGCGACTTTCAGCGAGCGGGCAACGCCTGTTGACGCCAGTATCCAGGGGCAGAACAGCAGTATCCAGAAGCCGATCAGGGGTTTGTCCAGATTCAGGGACATGGAGAAGGGCGCGGCTTCAGGGCTGAAGCGAACCGCGTCGAACACTTTTGCGTTGTTGAAACCGGGCAACAGATGGCTGGCCAGCGCAATGCCCGTGACAATGAAGGTGGCATGCCCAAGCCCGCGGACAAGCCTGTTTCCTGACTGCCTTGCGCAAAGCCCTGCAATAAGCAGAACGCCGACAGCCAGGGCCGCGGGCCACTCCAGTTGCCCGTAAAACAGGGCAATGGAGTAGCCGAGGCCAAGCAGGCCGAAAAATACCCACAGCCTTGGTGCCATTGAGAATCTCCTGAAGCAAAAGCGGAGATTCTAGGGGTTTCCAGCGGGCGTGTGCGGTATCAATAGATATTGGCCAGGCATCATTTTCACGACGTCAGGACGCAATCAACTGCCTCAACACGTAATGCAGAATACCTCCTGCCTTGAAGTATTCCACTTCGTTGAGGGTGTCGATCCGGCATAGTACGTCCAGATTTTCCTGGCTGCCGTCTTCCCGGGTGATCTTGAGCGTCAGGCTCATGCCCGGCTGCACCTCTGCATGTGTCAGCCCGCTGATTTCCAGTGTCTCCTTGCCCGTCAGCTTCAGGGATTTGCGGTTCTGGTCATTTTTGAATTGCAGGGGCAGCACGCCCATCCCGACCAGATTGGAGCGATGAATCCGCTCAAAGCTTTCGGCGATGACGGCTTTTACGCCCAGAAGGTTCGTGCCTTTGGCTGCCCAGTCGCGGCTTGAGCCGGTGCCGTATTCCTGGCCTGCGATAATCACCAGTGGTGTGCCTTCTGCCTGATAGCGCATGGCAGCGTCGTAGATGGCCAGCTTTTCGCCGCTGGGTACGTGAAGGGTATTGCCGCCTTCCTCGCCGCCCAGCATTTCATTGCGAATGCGGATATTGGCGAAGGTGCCGCGCATCATCACTTCATGGTTGCCACGACGTGATCCGTAGGAGTTGAAGTCCTTGGGTTCTACGCCCTGATCGCGCAGGTAGCGTCCGGCCGGGCTGTCAGTCTTGATATTGCCCGCCGGGGAAATGTGGTCAGTGGTAACCGAGTCACCCAGCAGTGCCAGGATTCGTGCGCCTTGAATATCTTCGATCACCGGCAAAGGGCCGGCAATGTCTGCAAAGAACGGCGGGTGCTGAATGTAGGTGGAGTCCGGCTGCCAGACATAGGTGGCCGCCTGAGGGACTTCGATGGCCTGCCATTGTTCGTCACCGGCAAAGACCTCGGCGTACTCCTTGTGAAACATGCTGGTGTTGACGCTTTCTACCGCTTCGGCGATTTCTTTCTGGCTGGGCCAGATATCGCGCAGGTAAACCGGTTTGCCGTCCGAACCTTCACCCAATGGTTCGCTACTGATATCGATGCGCACACTACCTGCCAAGGCATAGGCCACAACCAGCGGTGGTGACGCCAGCCAGTTGGTCTTGACCAATGGGTGTACGCGGCCCTCGAAATTGCGGTTACCGGACAATACCGAGGCCACGGTCAGGTCCGAGTTCTGGATGGCGTTCTCTATGGGCTCCAGCAGTGGCCCGGAATTACCGATGCAGGTGGTACAGCCATAACCCACCAGATCGAAGCCCAATGCATCAAGGTATTGCGTCAGGCCAGCGGCCTTGTAGTAATCGGTGACGACCTTGGAGCCGGGAGCCAGCGAGCTTTTTACCCAAGGCTTGCGCTTGAGGCCTTTTTCCACTGCTTTTTTCGCCACCAGCCCGGCTGCCATCATCACGCTGGGGTTGGAGGTGTTGGTGCAGGACGTAATGGCCGCGATAACGACTGCGCCGTCTTTCAGGCGATAAGTCTGGCCGTTGTGCTCATATTCAGCTTCGCCGCTGAGCTGTTCGGCATTGCCCACGGCCACGCCACCGCCGCCTTCGCTTTCCAGGCGACCTTCTTCTGTGCGGGCAGGTTTGACCTGCAGGCCGAGAAAGTCATCGAATGCCTGGGCGACGGCAGGCAGATCGACTCTGTCCTGCGGACGTTTCGGCCCGGCCAGGCTGGCCTGTACAGTGCTCATGTCCAGTTCCAGGCTGTCGGTGAACACAGGCTCCTTGCCAGGCAGTCGCCACAGGCCCTGCGCCTTGCAATAAGCTTCCACCAGCTTCACCGTTTCATCCGGGCGGCCGGAAAGGCGCAGGTAATCCAGCGTTACATCATCCACCGGGAAGAAACCGCAGGTTGCACCATATTCGGGTGCCATGTTGGCAATGGTTGCGCGGTCAGCCAGCGGCAGGTCTGCCAGCCCGTCGCCATGGAATTCGACGAATTTCCCGACCACGCCTTTCTTGCGCAGCATCTGGGTGACGGTCAGCACCAGATCCGTCGCGGTGATGCCTTCCTTGAGCTTTCCGGTCAGTTTGAAACCGATCACTTCCGGGATCAGCATCGACACCGGCTGGCCGAGCATGGCCGCTTCGGCTTCGATCCCGCCCACGCCCCAACCCAGCACACCCAGGCCGTTGATCATGGTGGTGTGGGAGTCGGTGCCGACCAGGGTGTCGGGGAATGCATAAGTGCGGCCATCCTCTTCCTTGGTCCAGACCGTGCGGCCCAGGTATTCCAGGTTCACCTGATGGCAGATTCCGGTGCCCGGCGGTACGACGCTGAAGTTATCGAAGGCGCTCTGGCCCCAGCGCAGGAAGGCATAACGTTCTCCGTTGCGCTGCATTTCAATATCGACGTTGTCGCTGAAGGCGTCGGGATCGCCAAACCGGTCCACCATGACCGAGTGATCGATGACCAGATCAACCGGCGATAGCGGGTTGATACGCTGTGGATCGCCACCGGCCTTGGCCACGGCGGCGCGCATTGCGGCCAGATCCACCACAGCGGGCACGCCGGTAAAGTCCTGCATCAGAACCCTGGCCGGGCGGTACTGAATTTCGCGGTCCGAACGGCGTTCGGTCAGCCAGGCCGCAAGGGCCTTCAAGTCGGCTCCGGTGACGGTCTTGTTGTCTTCCCAGCGCAACAGGTTTTCCAGCAGCACTTTGAGCGACATGGGCAGCTTGTCCAGGTCACCCAATGATTTGGCAGCTTCCGGCAGGCTGAAGTAGTGATAGGTCTTGTTATCGATTTCGAGTGTTTTCAGGCTTTTCAGGCTATCCAGGGAGGGCATGAATGACTCCTTAAAGAGTTATGCAAGCGGTACTGGCTCCATGCAACAGGTCGGGAGCGCAGTCCGAGGCTCGTCATTCTGTGGACTGTCGGGCTGCGCCAGTGGTTCCTGATTGGGCTATCATGAGCGGCTTTCAAGTCTGCGGGGCCGTGAGTCACCATGAATACGCTGTTTATGCATTGTCGACCCGGTTTTGAGAGCGAGGTCTGTTCGGAGATATCCGACCATGCTGCACGCCTGAACGTGGCAGGTTATGCCAAGGCCAAGCCCGATACGGCCTGTGCCGAGTTCATTTGCACTGAAGAGGATGGTGCCCAGCGTCTGATGAGCGGTCAGCGTTTTGATCGCTTGATCTTCCCTCGGCAGTGGGCTCGGGGAGTCTTTCTCGATTTACCTGAAACCGACCGCATCAGCGTGATCCTGGCTCATATGGCGAGTTTTCCTGTCTGCGGCAGCGTGTGGCTGGAAGTGGTCGACACCAACGATGGCAAGGAACTGTCGAATTTCTGCAAGAAATTCGAGGCTCCGCTGCGCAAGGCGCTGACCCAGGCGGGCAAACTGGTGGACGATTCGCGCAAGCCGCGTCTGTTGCTGACCTTCAAGAGTGGCCGAGAGGTGTTTCTCGGTCTGGCCGAGGCAGATAACTCGGCGATGTGGCCCATGGGGATTCCGCGTCTGAAGTTTCCTCGTGAAGCGCCAAGCCGTTCGACCCTGAAGCTCGAAGAGGCCTGGCATCACTTTATCCCGCGTCAGGAGTGGGATGAGCGCCTGTCCAGCGACATGACCGGCGTAGACCTGGGGGCGGCGCCGGGTGGCTGGACCTATCAACTGGTGCGTCGTGGCATGCTGGTGACGGCCATCGATAACGGCCCGATGGCCGAAAGCCTGATGGATACCGGTCTGGTGCAGCATTTGATGGCCGATGGTTTTACCTACAAGCCTCGCCAGACAGTGGACTGGATGGTCTGCGACATCGTCGAAAAACCGGCACGTAACGCCGCCTTGCTGGAAACCTGGCTGGGAGAGGGGCTGTGCCGTGAGGCCGTGGTCAATCTCAAACTGCCCATGAAGCAGCGTTACGCTGAAGTGCGTCGGCTGCTTGATCGTATCGAGGAAGGGTTCCAGGCGCGTGGTGTCAGGGTTTCGATTGGCTGCAAGCAGCTTTATCACGACCGCGAAGAAGTGACCTGCCACCTGCGCAGGCTGGACGTTGCCAAGCCAGCCCGCCCGCGCAAGGGCTGATTGGCCTGATTGAATCAATTGAGCGACAATTGCCGCCAGTTTTTGGAGTGCCTCATGTCTGAACCCATCGAAAACCAGCCTGTTGATGCAACCCTGGATGCCAGCGGCCTCAATTGTCCTGAACCTGTGATGATGTTGCATCAGAAGGTTCGTGACCTGCATGCCGGTGGCCTGCTCAAGGTGATCGCCACGGACCCTTCGACCCGTCGTGACATTCCCAAGTTTTGTGTGTTTCTAGGGCATGAACTGGTCGAACAACAGACCGATGGCGGTACTTTTCTCTACTGGATTCGCAAGAAACAGGATTGAGGCAGGTTTTACCTGCCGCAACCGTGTTTCACTACGGGTTATCCCTCAGTTACCAGAGACTCTTTCATGCGCATTGTCGCTGACGAAAATATCCCGCTGCTTGATGCCTTTTTCGCTCATTTTGGCGAGATACGCCGTCTGCCGGGGCGCTCTATCGATCGGGCCGCGGTTGCCGATGCCGATATCCTGCTGGTGCGCTCGGTGACAAACGTTGACCGCACGATGCTTGAAGGCAGCCCGGTGCGTTTCGTCGGGACCTGCACCATTGGGACGGACCATCTGGATCTGGAGTATTTCCAGCAGGCGGGCATTCAATGGTCCAGCGCTCCTGGCTGCAATGCCCGAGGCGTTGTGGATTATGTATTGGGCAGTTTGCTGACCCTGGCCGAAATCGAAGGTGCAGACCTCAAGCAGCGCACTTATGGTGTCGTGGGTGCAGGTCAGGTGGGTGGCCGCCTGATCAAGGTGTTGAAGGCTCTGGGCTGGAACGTACTGGTCTGTGATCCGCCTCGGGCTGGCGAGGGCGGCGAGTTCGTCAGCCTGGATGAGATCGTTGAGCGCTGCGATGTCATCAGCCTGCACACGCCTTTGACCAGGGTGGGGGAGCAGCCAACCTGGCATCTGTTCGATAAGTCGCGGTTACTTCAGCTCAGGCAGGGTGCCTGGCTTATCAATGCCAGTCGTGGTGCAGTGATCGATAACGTTGCGCTGCATGATGTCCTGCTTGAACGTGAAGACCTGCAAGCGGTACTCGATGTATGGGAAGGCGAACCTCAGGTCAACGTGCCGCTGGCGGATCTGTGCGTGATCGGCACGCCGCATATTGCAGGCTACAGCCTCGATGGCAGGCAGCGTGGAACCGCGCAGATCTATCAGGCGCTCTGTGCCTTTCTCGATCAGCCGGCAACCATTCTTCTGGACGATCTGCTGCCTCGGCCCTGGCTGGCGCAAGTCAGCCTGGACGGGCAAACCGATCCTGTCTGGGCACTGAACATGCTGTGCAGGGGTGTCTATGATCCGCGTCGCGACGATGCCGATTTCCGTCGCAGCCTGGTGAACGATACCGCCAGCCAGCGTCTGGCTTTCGATGCCTTGCGCAAGCACTACCCGCCACGTCGGGAAATCGAGGGTTTGAAAGTCCGGCTGGAAGGCGATTCGCAGGCCTTGAAGCAGATGGTCTTGGCGCTGGGTGCATCGCTTGTCTGAACAGGCGCACAGGATTCAAGGCAGAAAAAACCCGACACTGGGTCGGGTTCTGAAAAATGGGGTGATGCTTAATTATTCTGCTTTGCAGGCGTGACCCAGAACTTTTCGCATTCCTGGCAGGCAGCCTGAACCATTTCTTCGGTAATGAGGACTTCGTGTCCATCCTTGTCGAGCACAGCGCCACCTACAGAGAGGTCGGGGGTGGATCGAACGACCTGGACTTGATTGCTGCTTTCTTGCACGTTCATAGTCTTTCTCCTTGATCAGGTGTTACATCTAAACTACCCGCGTTTGATGACCGTGCAGTGACACTTCCAGTCGCAAGCGGAGTCCCAGTGCAACAGAAATGATATAAAACCGCCAGTATTTGCTTAGATCGATCCTTTCTAGAAGAGAAGCAAGGCGTCATAACGCTTGGCTTTCCTGCCCCCCATACAGGTTTAATGATTATGTCGTCGGTGTTTTCCATCGCTCAGCGGCCTTCTATCCGTCTGGCTCTGAGTTTTCTCGTCCCTTACCGCTGGCAGGCTTTGGGGGCATTGCTGGCCTTGATCATTACGGCAGGTCTCATGCTCTTCATGGGGCAGGGCATCAAGATGATCGTGGATCAGGGGTTCGTGACGGGCTCGGCTGAACAACTTGAGCGATCCATCGGTTTTTTCCTGCTGGTGACTGTGGGGTTGTCGATCGGCACCTTTACCCGCTTTTATCTGGTGTCCTGGATCGGCGAGCGGGTTGTGGCGGATTTGCGCAATCGCGTATTCGAGCACCTGATCAATCTGCATCCGGCTTTCTATGAAAATAACCGCAGCTCGGAAATCCAGTCCCGCCTGACGGCAGATACCACCTTGCTGCAGTCGGTGGTGGGGTCGTCTCTGTCGGTATTCCTGCGCAGTGCGCTGATGGTGATTGGCGGCATCATTCTTTTGTTCATCACCAACCCGAAGCTGACCAGTATCGTGGTGCTCACCTTGCCACTGGTGATCGTGCCAATCCTGGTATTCGGTCGCCGGGTGCGTCGTCTGTCCCGCGAGACGCAGGACCGTGTGGCTGACGTAGGCAGTTATGTCGCCGAAGCGCTGAGGCAGATCAAGACCGTTCAGGCGTATAACCACCAGGAGCACGACAAGGCGCATTTTTCCCGGACGGTCGAGAATGCCTTCGGTACGGCACGCAAGTATATCTTGCAAAGGTCCTGGCTGATTACCATCGTGATCTCGCTGGTACTGGGTGCTGTTGGCGTGATCCTGTGGGTTGGCGGGATGGACGTGATCAAGGGCACCATCAGCAGCGGTGAATTATCGGCTTTTGTGTTTTATGCCCTTCTGGTAGGCACTTCCTTTGGTTCGCTGAGTGAGGTGATTGGCGAGTTGCAGCGCGGCGTGGGTGCAGCCGAGCGCATCAGCGAACTGCTTCAGGTCTCTAGCGAAATCACACCTCCAGCCAGCGGCCTGCTTTGTCTGCCGGGCAGAATCAGTGGTCGTCTGGCGTTCGAGGGCGTCAGTTTTGCCTACCCGTCACGGCTCGATCACAATGCGGTCGACGATCTGACCCTGAGCATCGTGGCCGGTGAAACCATCGCGCTGGTCGGTCCATCGGGGGCGGGCAAGTCCACGCTGTTCGATTTGTTGCTGCGTTTCTACGATCCTCAGCAGGGCCGCATCCTGATTGAAGGGACCCCCATTCTTCAGCTTGATCCTCAAGACCTGCGTCGCAACTTTGCCCTCGTTTCACAGACGCCAGCCTTGTTCTTCGGCAGTGTCGAAGACAACATTCGCTATGGCAACTCAGAGGCCAGTATCGAGCAGGTGGAAGCCGCAGCGCGCATTGCTCATGCCCATGAGTTCATCATGCAAATGGCTGATGGCTACAAGACCCATCTGGGGGATGGCGGCCTTGGGTTGTCCGGTGGTCAGCGGCAGCGTCTGGCGATTGCCAGGGCATTGCTGGTCGATGCACCGATTCTGTTGCTGGATGAAGCGACCAGTGCGCTGGATGCTCAAAGCGAGCACCTTATCCAGCAGGCGCTGCCAAGCCTGATGAAGGGGCGTACGACGCTGGTTATCGCCCATCGACTGGCCACGGTACAGAATGCCGACCGTATTGCAGTCATCGATCAGGGGCGTCTGGTGGCGGTGGGGACGCATCAGCAACTGATAGCCGGCAATGCGCTGTATGCGCGTCTTGCGGCACTTCAGTTCAATGTGCAGATGGAAGGCGAGATGGGTTGAGGCTTTGGCTGGCTGCGTGTCTGGCACGCAGCCTTGGCTTTACTCAGCGGTATTCGCACAGGTAAGCAGTATCGACACTTACCTTCAACTGAAACTTGCTGTTGGCCGGTACATTGAACTGGCTGCCGGTGCTGAAGGTTTCCCAGTCAGTGCTGTCCGGTAGCTTGACGATCAGTTCGCCGGAGATGACATGCATGATTTCGCGTTGTGCAGTGCCGAACTCATATTCGCCCGCTGCCATCACACCAATGGTGGCCTGGCCTTCCGTCTGACTGAAAGCGATGGATTTGACAGTGCCGTCGAAGTATTCATTGACCTTGAACATGCGAGATTCCTTGGTGAAAGGGCTGAAAAGGGTCGAATAGTATGCCCAAGGTATCAACCATCGTCACTTGGCAATCCTGATATTCAATTGGGAAGAATCAGCGGCAGCAGTCTGGCGGTGTTGCGTGCATCGACCAGAGCGCGGTGTTGCTGGCCGCTGAACTGCATGCCGGCCAGTTGCAGCGCGCTGTTGAGCCCCGGCGCGCGTTGTAGTTGGCGGGCCTCGGCGAAGCGCTGCTTCAGGTTCACATAGGGCATCTCGCTCAGGGCGCTTTGCAGATGATGCTGGCGCCACTGCTCCTCCAGTTGCCTGCGGTCGTAATCGCCCCAGCTGGCCCAGCCGACAACACGGGCCTGATGATGGCTGAGCCAGCGCTCGAATTGTGGCCATACGCTGGTCAGCGGTGCGGCGCTGTCGATATTGCTTTGGCTGATGTGGGTCAGTTCTCGGCAGAAGTGCGTCAGCAAGGGGCGGCGTGCGGGGCGTACGAAGCGCTCGAAATGATCCAGTTCGCGTCCGTCCTGATTCACCAGCGTTGCACCGATCTCGATGATTTCCATTTCTGCGACCGGCCATCCGCCTTCCTCGGTGGTAGCCTCCAGGTCGATCACCAGCCAATGCGGCATTATGAAGCTCCATCCAACAGTTTGAGTGAGATCAGAGTAGCCATATTCATTCGGCTATGCTCGATAAGGTTTTGCCACGGGGTTGCCGATACTTCAATCGACCGTTGAATACTCCTTGAGTGCCTTGTCTTTTGTCGCCATTCACCTGTCGGCTTTCATGGCGCATCCGATTATGCCGATTCATTGATTTGGTAGTTGTTTAAACTGCTGAAAGCGCATAGCGTGTGGCGTTTTTGACCGATACCTTTTCATGAAGACGCACGCAGTAATAACCGATGTGTTGTTGCGCAGGGGAGCGATGCTGATTGTATCGCTGTTATTGAGCTGGCAGGTTCAAGCCGCTCAAGTCGTGCAGGTTGCGGCCGTGCATTTTCCGCCCTATATGATTCGCCCTGAAAGAGGCAATGATACCGGGCTTCTGCCCAAGCTTATCGAGGCCTTGAATGCCAGTCAGCACGACTACGAGTTCGTGGTGGTGCCGACTTCCGTGCAGCGTCGCTTTCGTGACTTTGCACAAGGTCGCTTCGACATTGCCATTTTTGAAAACCCGGACTGGGGTTGGAAAAGTGTTGCCTATGACAAAGTGGATATGGGGCTGGAAGATGCCGAAGTCTTTGTTGCCCGACGGGCGGAAGGGCGTCAGCAGAGTTATTTCGACGACCTGTCCGATAAACGCCTGGCTCTGTTCAGTGGTTATCACTATGGGTTTGCCAACTTCAATGCCGACCCGAAGTTTCTGAGCGAGAACTTCAACGTCACGCTGACCTATTCACATGACAGCAATTTATTGATGGTCATACGCGAACGTGTGGATATTGCGCCGGTAACGCGCTCTTACCTGGTGGATTTCATGGCGCACAACCCGACCGAAGCCGAGCAGTTTCTGGTGTCCGAGCGGGTGGATCAGCTCTATCGTCAATATGCACTGTTGCGTCCGGGTGGCAGCATCAGCGCAACGAAGTTTGATCAGTTGTTGCAGCAGTTGCGTGACAGTGGGGCGTTCGCGAAGATCTTCGAGCCTCTGCACATAAAGGTATTGGCCGTGCCTCCTTACTCGGCTGCGCAAGACAAGGCAGCGAGCAAGAAGGCTGGAAGGTGAGAGAAGGCCAGGATCACTGATCCTTGGCTTCCTTGGCATCCATCTGCGCATTACGTTCATGAATACGCTTGAGCTGCTCTTCGGTCAGAGGCAGCTTTTGTGCTGTGTCGCGCAGTAACATCAGGCCGCCGACGATGGAGCCAATTGCAACGATCAGAATCAACCAGGCATACCAGGGCATAGCACTCTCCTTGTAGTCATACCGGTTTGAGCAAGGTGTTGCCCAATGGTTCAAGTGTATGCGCTCTGGAAGGGCCGCGTGAAACCGTGATGGTTTCACGCGGCCTTTTGCTGTTATGAGCCGGTCAGCATCGCGTCGGCAGGGGCGTTGGCGCGCGATTGGGAGGTAAGGCTGAAGTAGATGAAGCCTACAGCCATGAAGCAGAGGAAGATGAACCCGATCAGCATGTTGAACCAGGCCATTGCCACCAGGCATACCACGGCCAGCGCCAGGGCGATTCCTGGCACGACAGGGTAGCCCGGTGCGCGGAAGCTGCGTTCCAGCAGGGGTTCGGTCTTGCGCAGTTTGAACAGGCTGAGCATGCTCATGATGTACATCACGATTGCACCGAATACGGCCATGGTGATCATGGCTGCGGTCAGGGTCATACCGCTCAGGTTGATCAGGCCGTCGCTGTAGATGGCTGCAATGCCGATCAGGCCGCCCGCGATGATTGCCCGGTGAGGCGTCTGGAAGCGTGAGAGCCTGGCCAGCGAAGCGGGCAGGTAACCGGCACGCGCCAGGGCGAAGAACTGACGCGAGTAACCCAGGATGATCCCGTGGAAACTGGCAACCAGCCCGAACAGGCCGATCCAGACCAGCATGTGCAGCCAGCCGGAGTTATCACCCACCACGGCCTTCATGGCCTGTGGCAGCGGGTCGTTGATGTTGGACAGGGTGCGCCAGTCGCCGACACCGCCCGCAAACAGCATTACGCCGATGGCCAGCACTACGAGGGTCAGGATGCCGCTGACATAGGCTTTCGGAATGGTGCGTTTCGGGTCCTTGGCTTCTTCGGCAGCCATGGCTGCACCTTCGATAGCCAGGAAGAACCAGATTGCGAACGGAATCGCGGCGAACATACCGGCAATCGCGCCCGGCCCGAAGGTATCTGAACCTGCCCAGCCATGCAGTGCGAAGTTACTGAAACTGAAGGCCGGAGCCACCACGCCCATGAACACCAGCAACTCGGCCACGGCCAGGACGCAGACAACCAGCTCAAAGGTCGCCGCCAGTTTCACGCCCAGAATATTGAGGGTCATGAAGACGATATAGGCGCCGACCGCTGCATGCTTGGGGTCCAGGGTCGGAAACTGCACATTCAGGTAGGCACCGATTGCCAAGGCAATGGCCGGTGGCGCAAAGACAAATTCGATCAGTGTCGCCATGCCAGCGATCAATCCACCTTTCTCTCCGAATGCGCGGCGACTGTAGGCGAATGGCCCGCCCGCGTGGGGAATGGCAGTGGTCAGTTCGGTGAAGCTGAAGATGAAGCAGGTGTACATCGCTGCGACCATCAAGGCCGTGACCAGAAATCCGAGTGTTCCCGCCACACCCCAGCCGTAGCTCCAGCCGAAGTATTCGCCGGAGATCACCAGCCCGACTGCGATCCCCCATAAGTGAATTGTGCCTAGCGTTGGCTTGAGTTGTTGACTCATGTGTTTCTCCCTGAGGGTCAGAAAAGCATTGAAATATTTTTTTGCTTGCTCTTTTTATTTGCTTTGTTTGCAGGCTCCGTGCCAGTGCATGAATCGTCGTCGTATTGCTTCAAATGAGGTCGTTTGCAGAACGGCTCTGGTCGCTGCCTCGTGTTCTGGCGCAGGTTTGGTGCGCAAGGCCGCAAGGGTGAGCGCTGTAAGTGCGTATTGGCTTTTTTAAAGTCCAGGTCCCGTCCGCCAGCAGGTTCGGCTACAATGCGCGCCGATTTCGACTTACCTGAGAACACGCTCATGTCCGCCTGCCAGACTCCTGTCATCGTCGCCCTGGATTTTCCGACCCGTGACGCCGCCTTACGGTTGGCTGACCAGCTTGATCCGAAACTGTGCCGGGTCAAGGTCGGCAAGGAACTGTTCACCAGTTGCGCTTCGGATATCGTTGAAACCCTGCGTAACAAGGGCTTCGAGGTTTTTCTGGATCTTAAATTTCACGACATTCCCAACACCACGGCCATGGCTGTCAAGGCAGCAGCGGAAATGGGTGTCTGGATGGTGAACGTGCATTGCTCCGGCGGCTTGCGCATGATGTCGGCGTGCCGTGAAGTGCTGGAAAAGCGCAGTGGCCCTCAACCGCTGTTGATCGGTGTTACCGTGCTGACCAGCATGGAGCGTGAAGACCTGGCAGGTATCGGTCTGGATATCGACCCTCAAGTGCAGGTGCTGCGCCTGGCTGCCCTGGCGGAAAAAGCAGGCATGGACGGTCTGGTATGTTCGGCTCTGGAAGCCCAGGCGCTGAAGGCTGCTCATCCGTCCCTGCAACTGGTCACCCCCGGCATTCGCCCTGCTGGCAGCGCCCAGGACGACCAGCGTCGTATCCTGACACCGCGTCAGGCGCTGGACGCTGGTTCCGACTATCTGGTCATCGGCCGTCCGATCAGCCAGGCCGCCGATCCGGCACAGGCCCTGGCGGCTGTGGTTGCCGAACTGGCCTGATCCTCCGGTAGGATCATGCTGGTACAGTTAAGGTCATAAATCACTTTGTGGGAGGCAGCTTGCTGGCGACTTCAGCGTACAGACGCAGAATATCTGCCGGTTTTGAGGCTTTTTCGCCAGCAAGCTGTCTCCCACAAGTTTTGTTCCTTGACTGATCGTTCCTATCAGACCTTCAGCACCAACTTGCCGAAGTTCTCGCCACTGAAGAGCTTGAGCAGGGTTTCAGGGAAGGTTTCCAGCCCGTCGACCACATCCTCACGGCTCTTGAGCTTGCCTTCGGCAATCCAGCCTGCCATTTCCTGACCGGCTTCGGCGAAGCGCGAGGCGTAGTCCAGCACCACAAAGCCTTCCATGCGCGCACGGTTGACCAGCAGCGACAGGTAGTTGCTCGGCCCTTTGATCGGTGAGGTGTTGTTGTACTGGCTGATGGCGCCACAGATCACGACGCGGGCTCGCGGTGCCAGGCGGCTGAGCACGGCATCCAGGATATCGCCACCGACGTTATCGAAATACACGTCCACGCCTTTGGGGCACTCGCGTTTCAGTCCTGCCAGAACGTCTTCGCTCTTGTAGTCGATAACGCCATCAAAACCCAGTTCGTCGATCAGCGAGCGGCACTTTTCCTGCCCGCCCGCGATGCCGATGACCCGGCAGCCCTTGAGCTTGGCGATTTGCCCGGCCACGCTGCCCACCGCACCGGCAGCACCGGAGATCACTACGGTGTCGCCGCTTTTCGGGGCGCCCACATCCAGCAGTGCGAAGTAGGCGGTCATGCCGGTCATGCCCAGTGCGGAAAGGTAGCGGGGCAGCGGCGCGAGTCTTGGATCAATCTTGTAAAAGCCTTTGGGTTCGCCGACGAAGTAATCCTGAACCCCTACCGAACCTTGTACGTAGTCGCCTGCCGCGAACTGCGGGTTCTTCGATTCGATCACTTCGCCAACGCCCAGGGCGCGCATGACATGGCCCAGTTCAACCGGCGGGATATAGGATTTGCCCTCGTTCATCCAGCCACGCATGGCCGGGTCGAGGGAAAGGAATTGGTTGCGCACCAGAATCTGTCCGTCTGCCACTTCTGCGACCGGTACCTCCTGATACGTGAAGTTCTCTCTGCCGGGATGGCCAACAGGTCGCTTGGCGAGCAGAAACTGGCGATTGGAAAGAGTGGTCATGACAGGTCCTCGATCTGAAGAAGAAAGGCTGATTGAAGCTGTTGATGCTCTTTGAGGCAAGCAACGGTCATGTAGCGAATGCGGCTCCATCCAGCAGGATGATGCCTGTTGGCAGTCGTCACCGAAGGTGTTTCGACTTGAGTCACCCGCAGTGGTGCTCTACATTGCCTGTTCATTGAAAGTCTGGATTGTCGCGCAATGTCCCCTACGAATTTGCCAACCCTTTATCCCCGCGCGCTGCGTGCAGGTGACGCTGTTGCGCTGGTGTCGCCTGCCGGGCCGGTGGTTGCCTCCAAGGTCGAAGCCGCAGTGGAGGTGCTGAAGGGCTGGGGATTGAAGCCGCGGGTCTATCCCCATGCATTGGGCAAGCATTCCTTTTATGCCGGCACTGACGAGGACCGCCTCGCGGATCTGAACAGCGCACTGGCCGACCCGGAAATCCGTGCGGTGATCTGCAACCGTGGCGGTTACGGCACGCAGCGAATTCTTGGGCAACTGGATTTTGAATCCGTTCGGCGCGATCCGAAGCTGGTCACCGGCTTTTCCGATATCACGGCCCTGCACGGTGCCCTATGGACGCATGCAGGTCTTGCGACCATCCACGGCCCGGTGGCGGCTCAACTGGAGCGTGGCGGCTTGTTCGTCAGCGGCATGCGCCATGTGCTGATGAGCGCCGAGCCGGTGCTGCTCAAGGCCGATCCCGAGGCTGCGACCGGTAGTGTGCGAACTCAAGGCAGCGCCAAGGGTTTGCTGCTCGGTGGCAATCTGAGCATGCTCAGCACCTGCATCGGCACGCCTTACATGCCGGATCTGACAGGTGCCATCCTGCTGATCGAGGATGTCGGGGAAGCGGCTTATCGGGTCGACCGTCTACTGACTCATCTGGGCAATTGCGGGATCCTGCAGCGTCTGGCCGGTATTGCCGCGGGCGATTTCAGTGTGCCTGCCCATACCGCCGGTTCGATCACCCCGGCCCACGTGTTGCAGGAACGACTGGGCAATCTGGGGATTCCGGTTCTCGGAGGCTTGCCGGTGGGTCATGGCGACGTCAATCAGGCCGTGCCGCTGGGTACTCAGGCCATTCTCGATGCGGATGCGGGAACACTTTTAGTGTCCGCCGCTGCCCATTCTTGAGGCACGAACCTCTCTTATAGCATCGCGTTTCTCTGTGCAGGCGGAGCGTTCGGCCGCCTGCTGCCAGGGCAACCATCCTGAAAGCGACGTCTGCATAGCTCTTTGCCATTATTCCTGACCCGCAGGCTTGCACTCGACCCTGCCCGTTGCGAATGTGCACGGATATTGAATGGCCTCGTGAGTGGATCATTCAAGGCGAATGAGTCGAACGGGGGTTGAACGCTATGATCTTGGCCATTCAAGGACGCTTCGCCAACCTCGGTATGGCGAAGAAGCTGGGCTTTGGTTTTACTCTGGTGCTGCTGTTGACGGCTCTGGTGGCAGCCATTGGTGTCTGGTCGCTGAAAAGCATCAGCCAGCATGTCGATGGCCTGAAGCAGATGTCTTCCCTTAATAGTGGACTGCTGCGTGTACGCTTGCTCGAGCAGGAATACGCCCTGCACAGCGATCCCAAGGTCGTGGAGCAGATTCACACCCGAATCGATGACCTGAGCACTCTGGCGCAATCGCTGCAAGAGCAGTCGCCTGCCAACGAGGCGATGCTGTTTCAGGTTCGGCAGGCATTGGGCGCCTACCGCACCTCTTTCGATGAATTCGTCGATATCAGTCAAAGCAAGGATCTGGCACTGGAAATGGCCAGTTGGTCGGTGTCCAGCGTAGCCAACAATCTTGAAGTGTTGCAGGCCGGGCTGGCCGATGATGGAACCTGGACCCTGAAGGATTCTCAGGGGCAGCAAGGTGCAGAGTTCGTCGAGCAGGCCGGCAAGGTCAGTCAGGTATCGAAGCTGATGCAGCAGGCCATGGACGAAGCCCGTGTACGTCTGGACAAGAGCCGCAGGACCGGGTCGGGCGAAGCTGCGAAAACCGGGACCATCGAGCAGGCCGATCAAGCCAGGGGGCTGGCCGAAGAACTCAAGTCCCAGATCAAGGATGAGGGTTATCTGACGGTGTTGGGTGAAGTCAGCACGCACATCGTCAGCTTCACCGAAAAGCTCAAGGAGTACACCGACCTGCTGGCCAGGGAAGCTCAGGTTTCCGGCCAGTTGGCGACCAATGCCCGGCAAGTGGTGGAACTGGTCAAGCAGGTTTCTGCCACCGAAGATCAGTCCATGCAGACTCAGCTCACCGCCAATACCTTGCAGATTATCGGGTCGTCGGTGGTGGCCTTGTTGGTGGGGTTTATTGTTTCCTGGTTGATTACCCGCTTGATCGTCGGCCCGCTGCGCGGTGTTATCGGCCTGGCACAGCGCATTGCCGCAGGAGACTTGAGTGGCAGTGTGCAGGTTCGGCGGCGCGATGAAATCGGTCAGTTGATGCTCGCCATGCAGCAGATGGGCGAGGGCTTGAGCCGTATTGTCAGTGGCTTGCAGTCGGGCATCGAGCAGCTGTCGAACTCGGCGCACTCCTTGTCGGCCGTTACTGAACAGACCAACCTGGAAGTCAGTTCCCAGAAGGAAGAAACCGAACAGGTCGCCACAGCGATGAATCAGATGACCGCCACTGTCCATGATGTGGCGCGTAATGCCGAAGAGGCCGCATTGGCTGCGCAGGCGGCTGATGAAAAGGTGGACGGTGGGCAGGCGGTGGTGCGTCAGAGCATGCAGCGTATTGAGCAACTGGCCAGTTCATCGCAGTCTGCCAGCCAGGGTATCCAGAACCTGAGTGCCGAGATTCAGAACATCGGTCAGGTCTTGAATGTGATCAAAAGCGTTGCCGAACAAACCAACCTGCTGGCACTCAATGCCGCTATCGAGGCGGCTCGGGCGGGTGAGCAGGGGCGTGGTTTTGCGGTGGTGGCGGATGAGGTTCGTGCCCTTGCCAAGCGTACTCAGCAATCAACCCAGGAGATCGAGAATCTGGTGTTCAGGCTGCAAAGTGGCGCTCAGGCGTCGGTTGAGCAGATTCAGAGCAGTGGCGAGCTGGTGAAGCTGGCGGTCAGCGATGCGCTGCAAACCGAAAGCGCGTTGGGTGGTATTGCGGTAGCTGTTTCCATGATTCAGCAGATGAACCAGCAGATCGCTGCGGCCGCCGAGCAGCAAAGCTCGGTGGCCGAGGAGATCAACCGCAGTGTGACAAGCATCCGTGCCAGTGCCGATCAGTCGGCTCTGGCCATGCAGGGCAACGCAGCTTCCAGTCTTGAACTGGCCTCATTGGGAGTGGAACTGAAGGGGATGGTCGGGCATTTCAGGCTTTAACCTCATCCACTCTTGCGCATATTGAGGATCAGCAGCGTCAGTACCCCGGCCACGATTCCCCAGAGTGCCGAACCAATGGAAAACAGGGTCAGGCCTGATGCGGTGACCATAAAGGTGATGAGTGCCGCTTCCCGCTCCTTGGGCTCGTTCATGGCGACGGTCAGGCCGTTGATGAGTGAGCCGAACAGCGCCAGAGCGGCAATCGACAGCACCAGCTCCTTTGGAAAGGCTGCGAACAATGCCGCCAGGGTCGCGCCGAAGATTCCGGCGATGCCGTAGAAAACCCCGCACCAGACGGCGGCCGTATAACGCTTTTTCTTGTCTTCATGGGCATTGGGGCTGGTGCAGATGGCGGCGCTGATCGCTGCCAGATTGAGCCCATGGCAGCCAAAGGGTGCGGTCAGCAGCGAGGTGATGCCCGTGGCTGTAATCAGAGGCGAAGAGGGCGTGTGATAGCCATCGGCACGCAACACGGCGATGCCTGGCATGTTCTGCGAAGTCATTGCCACCACGAATAACGGAATGCTGATGCTGATGGTCGCCGCCAGCGAGAACGAAGGCGTCGTCCAGACCGGCGCGGCCACTTCCAGAGAGAGGTCAGTGAAATTCAGCAGCCCCAGCACGCCGGCTATTGCGATCCCCACCAGCAGCGCCGCCAGTACCGAATAGCGCGGCGAGACTCGTTTGACCAGCAAGTAGGTGAAAAACATGGCCAGTACCAGGCTGGTGCGATGCTGTACGGCGATGAAGATATCGCTGCCGATCTTGAACAGGATCCCGGCCAGCAAGGCCGCCGCCAGGGAGGCGGGCAAGCGCTTGACCAGCCGCTCGAAACTGCCGGTCATGCCGCAGATGACCACCAGGAGCGAGCAGGTGATGAACGCGCCGATAGCCTCCGGGTAAGCCACGCCGCCCAGTGTGGTAATCAGCAAGGCGGCGCCGGGTGTTGACCAGGCCACGCTGATCGGCGTGCGGTAGCGCAGCGACAACCCGATACTGCAAATCGCCATGCCTATGAACATCGACAAGAGCCAAGATGACATCTGGCCACTGGTGAGGCCAGCAGACTGCCCTGCCTGAAGCATCAGCACCAGCGAACTGGTGCAGCCGGTCATCATTGCAATGAAACCAGCGACCACGGCTGAAGGTGATGAGTCTGCCAATGGGCGCAGTGGCGCCTTGAGGGTCTCGTTCATGCAGGGCTTTCCTTAAACGGGCAGGTTTGAAAGGTGTCGGTATTTCTTATTCAGTTATCGGTATCTGTGCCGCCGGGCCGGGCGCCCGACTGGAGCGTCTGCCCCAGCGCCTGGTTGACGGCTAGCCATCCATCCACCGCAGCCTGACCTGCGTCGGAGAATACCCGCTGCAAGAGCTTCACCTGTTCCTGGCGCAACGCCTGCTCGAATCTGATTCCTTCTTCGCTCAGTACCAGCAGTCGCTTGCGCTTGTCGGTATCAGGCGTCGTGCTGTGTACCAGCTCCATGGCAATCAACTGGCGCAGTGGCACATTGAGCGCCTGTTTGCTGACCCCCAGCACGGTGAGCAGCTCCTTCACGCTCAGGTCGGGGTAGCGAGCAATAAAAAACACAATGCGCTGATGAACACGGCTGAGCCCGCGCCGGGCCAGCATTTCATCGGCTTTGGCGGTAAATGCCTGGTAGCCGAAAAAGAAGGCTTCCATGGCAATTTGCTGATTGGCAGGATTTTTAAGGTCAAGCATGTTGACGTATCCGGGCTTTGCGTCGTAATTTGAGTCAACAAGTTTGACGTATTTCCCTTTCACTCGGCTACAGGTAGTTGCCATGGCTTTCTCCGAACGTGTTACCCGCCTGAAAAGTTCATTGATTCGCGAAATCCTGGCCGCTGCACAACGGCCTGAAGTGATGTCCTTTGCCGGCGGCTTGCCTGCCGAGTCCATGCTGCCGAAAGTGGAGTGGGCCGACATGCCGTTGACTCTGGGGCAATACGGCATGAGCGAAGGCGAGCCCGAGCTGCGTGAAGCGCTGGCCGCCGAGGCGCGGGCGCTGGGTGTTCCTTGTCAGGCCAGCCAGGTCCTGGTCGTCAGCGGTTCGCAGCAGACGCTTGATCTGGCCGCCAAGCTGTACATCGACAAAGGCACTGAAATCCTGCTGGAAGCCCCGACTTACCTGGCAGCGCTGCAAATCTTCCAGTTGTTCGGCGCTGATTGCCTGACTGTGCCCTTGCAGGCCGAGGGGCCGGATCTGATTGTCTTGCGGCAGCGTCTGGAGCAGCACAAGCCTGCGTTCGCCTACCTGATTCCGACCTTTCAGAACCCATCAGCGGTGCGTTATAGCGAAGCGAGTCGTGATGCGGTCGCGGCTCTGCTCGACGAGTTTGGCGTGACGTTGATCGAAGATGAGCCTTATCGCGAACTGACCTTCGATGGCGGCAATGCAAGACCGATTGTCGCTCGTCTCAAAAAGGCCAGCTGGATCTATACCGGAACCGTCTCCAAAACCTTGCTGCCGGGGTTGCGTGTCGGTTACCTGATCGCCAGTGCGGATCTGTTCCCGCATCTGCTGCGCCTGAAGCAATCTGCCGATCTGCATACCAACCGGATCGGTCAGTGGCAGGCCTTGCAGTGGATCGGCACCGAACACTACCGTGAACATCTGAGTGAGTTGCGTGGGTTCTATCGACAGCGACGCGATGCATTCGAGGCGGCCTTGCAGGAACACTTTGGCGATCTGGCCGACTGGAACAGCCCGCAAGGTGGGTTATTCTTCTGGCTGACGCTCAAGCAGAAGCTCGATACCCGCACTTTGCTGGATGCTGCGCTGTCTCAGGATGTGACTTTTATGCCGGGTGAACCGTTCTTTGCGAACCCGGACGCCAACCACGGTCATCTGCGGTTGAACTTCAGCCATATTGATCCGGCGCGTCTGGATGAGGGCTTGAAACGATTGGCCGCGGTAATTCGCTTGGCCAGTGCAAGGCAGGCGGCTTGATTCGATCCAATACAAGGGATTCCAGCGGGAGCAGGGCGATGTACAAGGTTTACGGCGATTACAACTCAGGCAATTGCTACAAGGTCAAACTGATGCTCAGCCTGCTGGGCTGCGAGTACCAGTGGGTGCCTGTCGATATTCTCAATGGCGAAACCCAGACCCCGGCGTTCCTTGAAAAGAACCCCAATGGCAAGATTCCGGTGCTGGAACTCAGTGACGGCACCTGCCTGTGGGAGTCCAATGCGATTCTCAATTTCCTGGCCGATGGCAGTGCCTACCTGCCCACTGAGCCTCGGCTGCGTACGCAAGTGCTGCAATGGCAGTTCTTCGAGCAGTACAGTCATGAGCCTGCGATCGCGGTGGCACGGTTTATCCAGTTCTATCTGGGTCTGCCTGAAGAGCGTCTGGCCGAGTACCGTGCATTGCAGAAGTCTGGCTATCGTGCCCTTGCAGTGATGGAGCAGCAGCTCAAGCGCACGCCGTTCCTGGTGGGCGACAGTTTTTCCATCGCCGATATCGCTCTCTACGCCTATACCCACGTTGCCCATCAGGGCGGTTTTGACCTGACCCCATATCCTGGCATTCAACAATGGCTGGAACGGGTCAAGGAGCAGCCCGGTTATGTAGGCATGCTGGATTGATCGAAAGAGAGAGGAGCGTTTCGTGAGGTATTCCATCGTCGCTCTGGCAGCCGTCATCGCTCTGGGCATTGGTTGTTCGGCGCAGGCCGAGGATTGCAATGCCAACCAGGCCAGCATGAATCAATGTGCCGGCAAGGACCTGGCTGCGCTTGATGCTGAGTTGAACAGGCAGTACAAGGCGCAGATGAGCTGGCTGAAAGATCCCGCCAGGAAGCAGGCACTCAAGGACGCGCAGCTCAAGTGGATCGCCTTCCGCGATGCCGACTGCCTGTATCGCGTGGGCAAGGCTGAGGATTCGGGGTCGATCTGGCCTTTGCTGCAATCACAGTGTCTGGCCGAGCATACCCGCGTGCGGGTCAAGGAGTTGAAGGCGTATGTGGCGTGTCGCGAGGATGGCTGCCCGCGTTGATGCAGGCAGCCTAAAGGTTCAGACAGTGCTGAAGCGCTGATCCAGGTACTCGATGATGGCCTTGGACTCGTAGAGCCAGGTGGTCTTGTCGCCTTCCTGGATACGCAGGCAAGGCACCTTGATCCTGCCGCCTTCGTTGAGCAGCGTCTGGCGGTCGTTTTCATTGTTCTTGGCGTCCCGCAGGGCGACCGGAACATTGAGGCGGCGCAGGGTGCGGCGGGTCTTCACGCAGAACGGGCAGGCATGGAACTGGTACAGGGCCAGATCTCTGGCTGCTTGATCGACGGCAGCCTGAGCCTGAGGTTCGCGTTTCTTCCTGGCCGGGCGGGTCAGGAAGTCAGCGAAGATAACGAGCTGGCCAAGGCCAACCCTGAGGGCTTTCATGAACACGGTCAAACCTCTTGCGGGGCACGCATTGAAAGGGCGGGCCCGCGCCAACAGGCGGCGCAGGCTGCTGCGCCTTACTTGATAAGGCTGAGGAATTCGCTGCGGGTCGCTGCGTTTTCACGGAACTCGCCAAGCATCACCGAAGTGATCATCGAGGAATTCTGTTTTTCCACGCCGCGCATCATCATGCACATGTGCTGGGCTTCGATGACCACTGCAACGCCCAGGGCGCCGGTCACCTGCTGGATGGCTTCGGCGATCTGACGGCTCAGGTTTTCCTGAATCTGCAGGCGCCGGGCGAACATGTCGACGATACGCGCCACTTTCGACAGGCCCAATACCTTGCCATTGGGGATGTAGGCGACATGGGCCTTGCCAATGAACGGCAGCAGATGGTGCTCGCACAGCGAGTACAGTTCGATGTCCCTGACCATCACCATCTCGCTGGCGTCGGAGCTGAATAGAGCACCGTTGGTCACTTCTTCGAGAGACTGTTCATAACCGCGACACAGGTACTGCATGGCTTTGGCTGCACGCTTTGGCGTGTCCAGCAGGCCTTCGCGCGAAACATCTTCGCCCAACTGACTCAATATGGCGGTGTAATTCTGTTCCAGTGTCACAGGAGTGTGTTTCCGTGTGGGTTTCGATAAACGCGAGGGGCATGGCCCTCGCCAAAGTCGCACATAATAACTTACACATGCGAACAGGTGTATGGCCACTGCACAAATCGGCATGTGAAGTCTGTTTGTATCGCTTTTATTACGCTTTGGCTACCCGATTGCTACCGACTTCCATCGCTGGCTGCGGTCATAGGGAGCAGTAGTCAATCACTGCTTCATGAGAGAGTAAATTCGGATGTTGAGTCGAGTAGCAAAAATAGCGATGGTGATCGTTGTCCTGACTTCGGTTTCCGGCTGCTGGCCGTTCTGGCCCGGCCCTGGTGGTCACGGCGGTGGCGGAGGCGGCGGTCATCATCAGGGTGGTGGCGGCCCCGGTGGTCCGGGCGGTCCTGGTCCGGGTTTTGGTCCTGGTGGCGGTCCTCGCTGACAACGCGGGTCGGGCAGCGTCAAGGCTGCCCGGCCTTCATCACTCGTCGCGACCTTCCATCATGGTGCGCTTGAGCATGACGTAAACCGCGCCAGCGCCGCCATGTTTGGCCAGGCATGAGCAAAAGCCCAGCACTTGCGGGTGCTGGCGCAGCCAGGTGTTGACGTGGCTCTTGATCATCGGGCGCTTGCCGTCCAGGCGAACAGCCTTGCCATGAGTGACACGCACGCAGCGGATTTCCAGCTTTGTGGCTTCGGCGAGAAATTCCCACAGGGTTTCCCTGGCCACTTCCACGCTCATGCCGTGCAGGTCCAGGCTGCCCTCGAAACTGATCTGGCCAAGCTTGAGCTTGCGCATCTGGCCTTCCTGCACGCCATCGCGAGCCCAGCTCAATACATCTTCCGGGCCGACATCGATCACGAACTGGTCGGACAGCCCGTCGACCGTGACCGAATCGGTACGCACCGTGGCGGACTGACGTAGCTTTGCCAGCAGTTTGCGGTCGGTCTTGGGTTTGCCGACGTCGGCGTGCTCGTGCTTGATGGGCTTGACGCCGCGCGTCTCGTTTCTGAACAGGGAAAAATCGTCGTCTTGCATGGGGGCCTCCGCGAAGGAAGCTAGTTTAACCCTGTCGAGCGGCAGGGTCAGTCGTGTTTTTTCATCAGGTGCGCAGACATGCTCAACCCTTTCGCACGGCGTTGACGTCGGCGGCAGCGGCGCCACAGCCAGATGCCCAGGTACAGCACCAGAAGCCCGATGCCGGCAATCACGGCAGCACCTGCCGGGGTTGCATCGAGATCGCCGAGCGCCTGGGGATGGCCGATCAGGCCGGATGCACCCGCCATTGTCAGCAGTACGCCCAGGGTCACCAGCAAGGTGGCAAACGCGGTACCCAGACGCATGCGCCAATTGCCCGGCTCTTTGGAGCGCAAGCGACGGGCATCGAAACCGCCGGATATTTTCATGCCGATTTCCTCAGTGGTTATCGGCGCTATGACCCGAATGAAGTGGGGTTGTTCCCGGTTTCCATGGGCGAGGGGGAGTAAAGGGATGGGCGGTTATGTGAGAGGGTTCACACAACCACACAGGCCGCCTGTCGTCAGATCAGGTCTTTGGTCAGTGCCAGCGTGGCGAAGTTGTCCGCCATGATCGCCATTTCCGTGCGGTGTACGTCATGAGCGCTGACGTCGCCGTTGGGGCCGGGCAGATTGCGGGTGGCGCAGGCATCGTCAACCAGGGTGACGCGATAGCCATAATCCTTGGTCGCACGCACGGTGGTGCTGATGCTCGAATGGCTCATGAAGCCGCAGATGATCAGGTCCAGATGACCCAGGCTTTGCAGCAGCTCATGCAGGCCGGTGCCGTTGAATGCGTTGGGCAGGCGTTTCTCGACCAGATGTTCATCACCTTGAGGTACCAGCTCCGGGACCAGCTGGCCACGTTCGCCTTGCGGGTCGAACAGGCCGCCCACGGTGCCAAGGTGGCGTACATGCACGATAGGGCATTTTACGGCGCGGGCTTTGGCCACCAGTTGACCGATATTGTCCAGGGCTTCATGGATGCCTGTCAGCGCCAGAGGACCGCTGAGGTACTCTTTCTGGGCGTCGATGATAATCAGTGTGGCATTGCTCAAGTTGGCCGCTGCATGAACGCGGCCACTGAGTTGAAACATGGTCTTTAAAGATGACATCCAGAGGGCTCCTTCGGGTGGGGCTTTTGCGACATTCTCCTCTGGCTGAGCGCTTCTGTGAATCTCAACAATCACAAGCCCCGGTTTTATTGGGCTGCAGGGCATTTTGCCGCGGCAGTTGGTGGCGGTTTGCCTTGATGAAGGGCGGTTAATGGTGGAAACTTCCGGGTCTGCCAGATAGTTTCCCCAGGAGTTTGTCCATGATCACTTCTCGTTTGCGCACCGTGCGTGACCATATCCGTTGGGCCGTCAGCCGCTTTCACGAGGAAGATGTATTTTTCGGACACGGCACCGACAATGCCTGGGATGAAGCGCGGCAACTGGTGCTCGGTGCTCTGCATCTGCCTTGGGAAATTGCCGACAGCTATCTGGACTGCCGCCTGGAAGTCGATGAAATCTCTGAATTGCAGCGCCTGATCAAGCGTCGCATCGATGATCGCGTTCCTACGCCTTACCTGCTGGGAGAAGCCTGGTTCTGCGGCATGTCCTTTATTGTCGATGACCGCGTATTGATTCCCCGCTCACCGATTGCCGAACTGATCGAAGACCGCTTTGCACCCTGGCTCGCCAATGAACCCGCCCGCATTCTGGACCTGTGCACCGGTTCCGGTTGCATTGGCATTGCCTGCGCCGACGAGTTCCGGGACGCCGAAGTGGTATTGGCCGACCTGTCGTTCGAGGCCCTTGAAGTGGCTAACCAGAACATCGAGCGCCATGGTGTGGAAGATCGCGTCTATACCGTGCAGGGCGATGGTTTCGATGGCCTGCCGGGGCAGCGTTTCGATCTGATCGTGTCCAACCCGCCGTATGTCGATGCCGAAGACTTTGCCGACATGCCCGATGAGTACCAGCATGAGCCGGAACTGGCGCTGGCCTGCGGTAACGACGGCCTGAATCTGGTGCGCCGCATGCTGAGCCAGGCGGCCGATCATCTGACCGAGAAAGGGTTGTTGATTGTCGAAGTGGGCAACAGCCAGGTTCATGTCCAGGCGCTTTACCCGGAAGTGGATTTCGCCTGGCTGGACTTCCAGCGCGGTGGGCATGGCGTGTTCATGCTGACTGCCGAACAGTGTCGCGAGCATCAGGCGCTGTTCGATTCCAGGATTTGAGGCCGTTGTGAGCGGGGTTTCAGACCCCGCTCACAAGCTAGCGATGTGTCGCAATCCAGATCAGCAATCCCGCCTGAAACACTGCAAAGGTCACCAGGCAAGCGATGGTAAAGCGCAGGCTGCTGTCTTCGCGCTTGTACTTGCTCACCCGGTCTTCATGAGCACGAATCACGACTTCCTGTTCGGTCAGGTTCTGCTCGGCCTTTTCCAGCATCTGTGATGCTTCGAGGATCTCGATGATCCGCACCTTGTCGTTGTTCCAGGTGCTGTGCAGGTTGCCGACGTGAACATCCTTGATGCTGCCTTTCATATGCTGCGCATCGGCATAGATGACTTCAAAGCCCAGCGTGCGCAGGAAGTGATCGCGGCGCAGGCGGGTGTCTTCGTTCAGGCCGTCCTTGCTCGCCAGCGGGACGCCTTCAATCTTGTAGGATGACCATTTCTTTTGTGCCCAGTGAACCGCGTGGGCAATCAGGAAGCGCCCAAGACCACGGTTCCAGGGTTCTATCTGCAACCCTGATTCGGGGCCAAAGCGCACCATATGTTTCTGGTGATCGACCCACACGTCCAGATTGTTCTGTTCCTTGCGCACCCGTTGCCCCGGCAACTGGATATTGATGCGCAGCAGGCTCAGTTCCTTGCTGTGGCGCTCGGCTCGTCCGAATTGCACGAAACGCAGCGGCCGTCCGCCGGTTGCGCGGTCGGTTGGCAGCGGCGAAAGGCGAAGCATCTGAAAGCTTTCGGGCACCACATCTTCCCAAGGCTGTGGCGGCAGGGCCTCGGCTTCTGGCTTTTCTGGGGCTTCGGCTTTTTCGGTCACGGTAGTTGTGTCAGTCATTAACGATGATCCTGTCCATGGCCTTGTGCAGCAAACACAATGCCAGCACATCCCTATCGGCCGGTTTTCCCAAGTCTGAAGGGGTTTGCGGCTTTGTTGACGTCAAATCTTTCGCTCAAGCAGGTGGCAATGCACCGATAAAGCGCAAGATGTGCGCTGAAAGCTCGCTCGCCAGTGGCAATGTCGGGTTTCTGTAGGATTGCAGTTGCTTATCCAGATCGTCGGGGACGATGCGCAGTACGTGATTCATGCCGTCGATCAGCGCAAGTTCGGCATCTGGCCGGGCTTTTTTCAGGATCAAGGCGTCATTGATGCTGACCTGAATATCGTTGCGCCCCTGGATAATCAGCGCAGGCATCTGCAACTTGCCGAACGCGACGGCCGGGTCCTGACGAAACAGCGAGATCAGATAAGGCTGGACGCTGGGCCGGAACACGACCTCCAGGTCGGCAGGCACCTTATCGTCGGTCTTGCCGGCCTTGAGTTCATCAAGCAACTGATTGCTGCGCTGCAACAGTTCTGGAGGCAGGCGTTCGCGAAATTGTTCACGCAGCACCTGATCCACCGGGCGACCCGTGCCCGCGACGGAAATCACGGCATTTGCTCCGGCCTTTTCCGCAGCCAGTGACGCCACCAGCGCGCCTTCGCTATGCCCCAGCAGAATCAGTGAGCCAAGTCGCGGGTTGGCCTTGAGCTTCTGGGCCCAGGCCTGTACGTCGGCGACATAGCCTTCAACGCTCAGGTTGCGTTCGTCCGGGGTTGCGGCCTTGCTGGCCGCGACGCCGCGTTTGTCGTAGCGCACGCTGGCAATATTGTTCTTGGCCAGGATTATGGCCAGACGCTTCATGCTGTCGTTGCGTCCACCTTCCGGATTGTTGCCGTCGCGGTCGGTGGGGCCTGAGCCGGCAATGATCAACACCACGGGCACCGGTTTTGTGGATTGCGGGAGCAGAAGGGTGCCGAACAGTTTTCCGTTTTCCGTATCCACGCTGATCGGGCGCTGCACGATGGCGGGGGATGCAGCGTTGGCTACGCCAGCCAGCATGCACAGTGTCAGGGCCAGCATGCGCAGGGCGTTCAGGGCTCGAATCGGGGAAGTGCCAGGTAGCATCGCAAGGCCATCATTGGTTCAGGTTTCGCTTTGACGCGCGCCGTTGCATAAGGTTCGAGGATGAACTGCGCGGCCAGCCTGCGTATACTGGCGCGCTTGATTGAATTGATCTGGTTTTTTGGCTGATTTCTCGGAGCGCCCGCATGTCCGGCAACACTTTCGGCAAGCTGTTCACTGTCACCACCGCCGGCGAAAGCCATGGCCCGGCGTTGGTCGCTATCGTCGACGGCTGCCCGCCGGGGTTCGAGCTGTCCCTGGAAGACCTGCAACGTGACCTGGACCGGCGCAAGCCCGGTACCAGTCGCCACACGACCCAGCGTCAGGAAGCCGATGAGGTCGAGATCCTTTCAGGCGTGTTCGAGGGCAAGACCACGGGCGCTTCCATCGGCCTGCTGATCCGCAACACCGACCAGAAGTCCAAGGATTACTCGGCGATCAAGGACTTGTTCCGTCCGGCTCATGCCGACTACACCTACCATCACAAATACGGCATCCGCGACTATCGCGGTGGCGGTCGCAGCTCGGCGCGTGAAACCGCCATGCGTGTGGCGGCTGGTGCCATCGCCAAGAAGTACCTGGCGACCCAGGGCATTGTCATCCGTGGCTACATGAGCCAGCTTGGCCCGATCCAGATCCCGTTCAAGACCTGGGACTCGGTCGAGGAAAACGCCTTTTTCTGCCCGGACCCGGACAAGGTGCCGGAGCTTGAGGCCTACATGGACCAGTTGCGTCGCGACCAGGATTCAGTGGGTGCCAGGATCACTGTGGTGGCTGAAGGCGTGAAGCCGGGCCTGGGCGAACCGATCTTTGATCGCCTGGACGCTGAACTGGCCCATGCACTGATGAGCATCAATGCCGTCAAGGGCGTGGAAATCGGTGCGGGCTTCGACTGTGTCGCCCAGCGCGGCACCGAACATCGAGACGAGCTGACGCCGGAAGGTTTCCTGTCCAATCAGGCGGGTGGCATCCTGGGCGGCATTTCGTCCGGCCAGCCGATCGTTGCGCATCTGGCGCTCAAGCCGACTTCCAGCATCACTACGCCGGGACGCTCCATCGATGTCGATGGCAACCCGGTGGAAGTCATCACCAAAGGCCGTCACGACCCTTGCGTCGGCATTCGCGCCACGCCTATCGCCGAAGCGATGATGGCTATCGTGTTGCTGGATCATCTGTTGCGTCATCGTGGACAAAACGCCGACGTCAGCGTCAATACGCCTGTATTGGGGCAGCTGTAATGAATGGCGCTGTTACGGTCGTTGATCATGGATGACTGACGTGGCGCCACTGCCTGCCGGACAGCTTCCCTATTGGAGGCTCTCCGGGTTCTACATCTTCTACTTCGCTCTGCTGGGGTCGGCCGCCCCCTATCTGGCTCTGTATTTCCATCATCTCGGGTTTTCCAGTGCGCGGATTGGCGAACTGGTCGCGATCCCGATGCTGACGCGCTGTATCGCTCCCAATCTGTGGGGGTGGCTGGGTGACTATACGGGGCAGCGCCTGTTGATCGTACGCCTGGGGGCGCTTTGCACCTTGCTGGCGTTTTCCCTGATTCTGGTCGACAAGAGCTACGCCTGGCTGGCCATGGTCATGGTGCTGTATTCATTCTTCTGGCATGCCATCCTGCCGCAATTCGAAGTCATCACCCTGGCGCATCTGCGCGACCAGACCTGGCGCTACAGTCAGATCCGGGTCTGGGGTTCGGTTGGCTTTATCCTCGCGGTCATAGCGCTTGGGGGCGTGTTCGAGTTTTTCAGCCTGGACCTGTTTCCCCATATGCTGCTGATCGTCATGGCCGGTATCGCGATCAGCAGTTGGTGGGTGCCCAATGCACAGCCGATGACTTCTGCGCAGCCACTGGATGCTGGCGGTTTTCTCAGGCAGCTGACGCGCCCCAGTGTGCTGGTCTTTTATGTTTGCGTGGCCTTGATGCAGCTCAGCCATGGGCCGTACTACACCTTCCTGACCTTGCATCTGGAGCAGTTGGGCTACAGTCGCGATGTGATTGGCATGCTCTGGGCCGTGGGTGTCGTGGCCGAGGTACTGATGTTCATGGGCATGAGCCGCATATTGCAGCGCCTTTCCGTGCGTCAGGTATTGATGGCGAGTTTTCTGCTGGCGTCGCTGCGCTGGTTATTGCTGGGAGGTCTTGCCGAGCATTTGCTGGCGTTGCTCGTGATTCAGCTCATGCACGCTGCGACCTTCGGCAGTTTTCACGCGGCTGCCATTCATTTCGTGCAACGTAGCTTCGGTTCACGCCAGCAAGGGCAGGGGCAGGCCTTATATGCCGCCTTGTCTGGAGTGGGAGGCGCGTTGGGTGCGTTGTACTCCGGTTATAGCTGGAATGCGCTCGGGCCGTTCTGGACATTTGCCATCGCCAGCCTTGCGGCATTGGCGGCAGCCGTCATGATTGCTACATCAAAGAAAGAGGAGGGTGTATGACCCGCGAACAACTCAGCCTGGAAATCATCGAAGCCGGGCGGTTTCTGTATGGACGTGGCTGGTCGCCCGCCACCAGTAGCAACTATTCCGTACGCCTGTCCGCCACCGAAGCACTGTTGACGGTGTCCGGCAAGCACAAGGGCCAGTTGGGTATGGACGATGTGCTGGCCACCGATCTGTCGGGTAACAGCCTTGAGCCCGGCAAGAAGCCTTCTGCCGAAACCCTGTTGCACACCCAGCTTTACAGCTGCAAGCCTGAAGTGGGCGCGGTGTTGCATACGCACTCGGTCAATGCGACCGTCCTGTCGCGGCTGACCGACGCCGATCATCTGGTGTTCGAGGATTACGAGCTGCAAAAGGCTTTCGCTGGCGTGGTCACCCATGAATCCCGGGTGGTGGTGCCGATCTTCGATAACGATCAGGATATTGCTCGCCTGGCCTCAAAGGTGCAGCCTTGGCTGGACGCTCACCCCGACTGTGCCGGCTACCTGATTCGCGGGCACGGCTTATATACCTGGGGTGCGAAGATGAATGATGCGCTGCGTCAGATCGAAGCGTTCGAGTTTCTGTTCGAGTGCGAGCTGAAAACCCGTACGGTCCTGAATCGTTGACCTTTAACCGTTAATCAGGGAACCCAGCCTGAACGGCCTGTAAAAGCCGGGGGCCTGTTTCCAGCCGAGGAATTTACATCATGAGCTGCCTGTCCGTTTACCACGTATCCAGCCCTGAAGTGCCCAACAAGGTTCTGACCAACCTGGAAGATATCGCTTCGACCCTGGCCGAGCACGGCGTTGCGTTCGATCGTTGGCAGGCGGCTGCGCCGATTACGCCGGGCGCCAGCCAGGAAGAAGTGATCAGTGCCTATCGCACGCAGATCGACAGGCTCATGACCGAGCGCGGTTATATCACCGTCGATGTGGTCAGCCTCAACAGCGATCACCCGCAGAAGGCCGAACTGCGCGCCAAGTTCCTTGAAGAACACCGCCACGGCGAAGACGAAGTACGTTTCTTTGTCGCCGGGCGTGGCCTGTTCACGCTACATATCGATGATTACGTGTATGCCGTGCTGTGCGAAAAAAACGACCTGATCTCGGTACCCGCCGGAACCCGGCACTGGTTCGACATGGGCGAAAACCCGCACTTCGTCGCCATTCGCCTGTTCAACAACCCGGAAGGCTGGGTGGCGAATTTCACCGGTGAAGATATCGCCGGTCGTTTTCCACGGCTGGATGATTGATAAATGACGCATTGAGGAGCGCGCTTGCTCGCGGCCTCAATGGCTCAAAACTAGGAGCCTATCCCTGATGCCCATCAAAGTTATCCTCACGGATATCGAAGGCACGACCAGTGCTGTAAGTTTCGTGTTCGATGTGCTGTTCCCGTTTGCAGCAAAACATTTACCCGATTTTGTCCGCCAGCAGTCGGATACACCTTCGGTAGCCGCTCAATTGCAGGCTGTACGCCAGGAAAGCAACGAACCTGATGCCGATGTAGAGCGGGTGATCGACATTCTTCTCGACTGGATTGCCCAAGACCGCAAGGCCACACCCCTCAAGGCCTTGCAAGGCATGGTCTGGGAACAGGGCTATAACGCCGGGCAACTCAAGGGTCATGTCTACCCGGATGCGGTCGAAGCGCTCAAGCGCTGGCATCAGGAGGGTTATAAACTTTATGTTTATTCTTCCGGCTCGATTCAGGCTCAGAAACTGATTTTCGGCTGTTCGGAGGCGGGCGATCTGTCCGGCCTGTTCAGTGGCTATTTCGACACCACGTCCGGCCCCAAGCGCGAAGAGCAATCCTATCGCACCATCACCGCCAGCATCGGCTGCCCGGCCGAGGAGATCCTGTTTCTGTCGGACATCGTCGAAGAACTCGATGCCGCCCAGGCTGCGGGTATGGCGACATGCGGGCTGGTACGCGCTGGCGGTGAGCTGCCGGGGCATGAGTCAGTGGCCAGCTTTGCCATGATTGCCCCGTAGGAACTAATTCATTCGCGAAGACGGTATTCCAGACGATGCATTTTCTCTGGATGTACCGTCTTCTCGCGAATGAGTTCGCTCCTATGGCCATCATTCCTTCCTTATCTGTAATCCCGATCTTGCTTTCAGGTAGGCCCGTGCCTGTCTTTTTGTGCATAAATCCTGTTTGTTTTACCCCTCGTTTTTAAACGCAATTATTCGTGTAAGTTCTGGCGGCCATTCCCCCTGATTAATCAAAAAACAGCTGTGCATTAGAGAGGGGGCGCAATAGGAGCGGCAGCGATGTGCAGTGCCAGGACAGTAAATACAACGATGGGTTTATTGATACAGCAGATGGTCAGTAGCATTACCGAGGACGATGGCCAGGTGGCTATCGCAAATGCACTTCAGTGGCTCAGGCATGAATGCCGCTGTGAGCGAGCGATGTTCTACCAGTTCAAGGGCTCGTTATTGCTGACGTTCATCACTTCCAATGTCGATGATACCTGGGGAGATATCTATCGAAACCGCCGCATGCTGACGGAAGATCCGGTTATCCGTTGTTATCGCAATGCGCTGGGTTTTCTCGACTGGCGAGAGGCGTTCAAACAGTATCAGGCCCCTGATTGCTATAGCGCAGCGGTTGATGCCTGCCAATTGATGCCAGCCTTGTCCTACGCTTACTCCAGCCATTGCCGAGGTGTCAGTGGCGTGACGTCGGTGTGTACGTTGAGTGCGATGCAACGGGGTACTACAACCGAGGACCGGTACTTGCTGAGCAGTCTGGTGCCGGTGCTGCATATGGTCGGCAGGGGAACCCGGTTTCGATCCCATGGTTTGACCGGCAAGGAACTGGAAATCCTGCAATGGGCGCGCGATGGCAAGACCGCCTGGGAAATCGCCTTGATCCGCGAAGTGTCCGAGGCCACGATCAAGTATCACTTCAAGATGATCTACAGCAAGCTGGGGGTTGCCAACCGCGCTCAGGCGGTAGGGGAGGCTCTGTGCCGTGGCTTGATCAAATGAGACAGGCAAAAAAAACCGCGAAAGCAATAATGTTTCGCGGATAACAAGGGAGGAGGTGGCCGCCGACAGCAGTCGGCGGCAGGGTGATACGGTCTGTCAGCGGGTATGGTAAGTCGGCAAGTCAAAACGGTGCTGGCTTTGCAGCATCGAGATTGCGGGTAATTCACTGGCTTGTGCTGCCAGGTCACGGCGAATGGCGCTGATGACCCACTCAAGCTGAACCGGTGTGTGCAACTGGGCATAGGAGATGGAGCGTCGAATCTGTTTGCCTTCGTTATCGCGCAGAGACAAGAGCACACCACCGTCCGGGCGAGGCTGGGCAGTAACGGTATAGCTGGAGAATACGGAAGCGAATTTTTCTTGGATAAAAGACATGTCTAGCGGCTCCATTGCTCATGGGATAACAAGCTTGTGAGTACTATTGCAGTGTCCATGCCATGGTTTGGTCTTTATTAAATTCCTTTAAAATCAACAGCTTGTAAATATTACGGTTTTCATGCTTCGTGCAATTTGCATGAATGGCCATCGGGCATCCTGCATTTTGCTGGTTGCCGACGAAGCCTCTCGCCGTGCAAGAGCACGCGCAATATTTTCCTATCGGGCATATAGCTTGACCCAAAGGGCACGGCTGGCAAGACTTGCGGTCATTGTATCGAGTGCCGCAAGTGATATCGGGTTCTCGTAACCTTGCGCCAGGGAGTGACACATGACTGATTCAAACACCAATACCCCGAAAACCATGACCCATGACGAAGCTGCCGAGTTCGCCGAGCAGGTGTTCGAGGTCGCTCGACAGGGCGATGCGCAGATGCTGGGCCGGCTGCTGGAAAAAGGCCTGCCTGCCAATCTGCGCAATCACAAGGGCGATACATTGCTGATGCTCGCCAGTTATTACGGTCAGCAGGATGCCGTGCGTGTATTGCTCGATCACAAGGCTGATCCGGAAATCCGTAACGACAATGGCCAGAGCCCGATTGCCGGTGCCGCGTTCAAGGGGGATCTGGCGGTCGTCAAACTCCTGGTCGAGTCTGGCGCGGACGTGGAGGGCGCTTCGGCAGACGGTCGGACAGCGTTGATGATGGCGGCGATGTTCAATCGCACTGAAATCGTCGACTACCTGATCGGCAAGGGTGCCAACCCCCATGCCCGCGATGCCAAGGGCGTCAATGCACTGGGTGCTGCTCAGGCAATGGGGGCGACAGAAACCGCCGGGCAGTTGAGCAGGCTGGGCGTTTGAGGGCTCTGGTCCTGAATCGATAGAGGTGTGCAGCGTTTCCCGCTATCCTGCGCGCCTCGTTTTTTGCCTCTATCAGGATCGCCCCTTCATGAAAGACTCCCTCATTGAATTAATCAGCAAAATCAGTTCGGGCTGCATGGGGGAAGACGAGATTGCAGGCATCGCTGCCGAAGCCGCTCAGGCTTACGCGGACCCCGAGGCATTTCTGGTTTCCAACCCCGATATCAACTACGACGATACGTTTCCCATTCCCCTGGGTGAGTGGGTGGTAGTGGGCAGCCTGCCGGAAACCGTATTGTTTCAGGCAGACACCTACATGGACCTGTTCGAGCAGATCGTCCAGTCGTTCGGCAAGGACGTCTCCTTCAATATCAAGCCCAGGCAACTGGCCAAGGTAGAAGCGCTGACTGCGCTCAATCGTATCCAGATCCAGCTGAGCAGCATGAACAAGGAAATGGGCGGCTATGTGCTCATGTATTTCAGTCAGCCGCTGGATGATGAGTTGCAGGCGGTATTGGTCTACGGCTGTGATGAGGCGCGAGTGCTTGAACTGGCCGCAGTTGCCGGCATCCATGCCGCGTCTTCATTGCAGGTACTTAAAGCCAAAGCCTAACCCAGGGCGGTATCCAGAAACATCATCACCCCGAAGCCCAGCATCAAGCCCAGGGTTGCAGAGGTCTGGTGACCATTGCGGTGGGTTTCGGGTATGACTTCGTGTGAAACCACGAAAATCATGGCACCTGCCGCCAGACCCAGGCTCAGCGGGTAAGCAATCGCAAAGCCGCTGGAAATCCCCAGGCCAACCACTGAGCCCAGGGGCTCCATCAGGCCTGAACCAATCGCCACCAGCATGGCTTTGAACGCCGATAGGCCGGTTGCCCGCAACGCCAGGGCAATTGCCAGCCCTTCGGGAATATCCTGGATGGCAATCGCGGTGGTCAGGGGCAGGCCGACATTCATGTCGCCGCCGGCAAAACTGACACCAATGGCCATGCCTTCCGGCAGGTTGTGCAGGGTGATTGCCAGCACGAACAGCCAGACCCGGTTGATACGGTCGGCATTCGGCCCTTGTCGGCCTACGCTTTCGTGCTCATGGGGCGTGAATCGATCCAGCCCCAGCATCAGCAGCACGCCAAGCCCCAGCCCTGTCACCACGGTGGCGGCGGCGAGCGGGCCGTTGCCGGTGATGTCGCGCGCAGCGGCCAGCCCGGGCAGAATCAGCGAAAAGGAACTGGCTGCCAGCATCATTCCGGCGGCAAACCCGAGCATGATGTCCTGAGTCCGCTGGCTGATATTACGGAACGCGACAGCCATTACCGCACCCAGCGCCGTCGCCCCGAAGCCCGCCGTGCCGCCTATCAAGGCGTAGGCCAGATTGCTCTGGTTGGTGCCGAAGAAGGCGTTATAAAGACTGGCGGCACCCAGGCCAATAACGATGACCAGCGCCAGAAGGAATCCCAGGCTTACCAACGGGCTGGTCTGGAGTTGAGCTGACCACGTTGCCCATAGCGTTCGGGGTTGCAAGGGTGTTTGCATGAAAGGCGACCTGTCTGAAAACAATGATTCAAAGGATAGCGGACTCAGTTTCCGAGCATGGAAATGTGCCGTTGGTTCAATGGGGCTGACTATTCTCTATGGAGTCATTACTTACACAGTCTGCACAGGAGCTACATCATGGGTTCAACTTTCAATAGCCTGATCGGCTTGATCATTCTGGCCCTGGATATCTGGGCCATCATCAATGTACTGAAAAGCAGCGTGAGCACCGGTATGAAAATCGTCTGGGTGCTGTTGATTCTACTGCTTCCGGTATTGGGGCTGATTATCTGGGCGATTGCCGGCCCTCGCGGTAATGTTCGTATCTGAGGCAACCGGGCAGGAGCGAATGAATTCGCTCCTGCGCATGGACTCGTTTGTCGTTATGCAGTGATGAGGTTCGACCTGTCATCTTTCGCAACGTAGAATGCGCGCCTTTCTTGTGGGCGGTCGGCCGTCCTGTCATCAGTCTTTAGCGGGAGCTTACCCATGAGCGATTATCAGGAAACGTTGTACGAAGGCTATGGCCAGCGCTTTCGTATGGAAAAAATGCTGCATGAAGTCCGTACCGAGCATCAGCATCTGGTGATTTTCCAGAATCCGCGGATGGGGCGCGTAATGGCCCTCGATGGCGTAATCCAGACCACCGAAGCTGATGAATTCATCTACCACGAAATGCTGACCCACGTGCCGATCCTGGCTCATGGTGCTGCCAAGCGTGTGCTGATCATCGGTGGTGGCGACGGCGGCATGCTGCGTGAAGTCGCCAAGCACCTGAGCGTCGAGCACATCACCATGGTCGAGATCGATGCCACCGTAGTGGAAATGTGCAAGGAATTCCTGCCTGGCCACTCCAGCGGTGCTTTCGAGGATTCTCGTCTGAACCTGGTGATCGATGACGGCATGCGTTTCGTCGCGACCACCGAAGAGAAGTTCGACGTGATCATTTCCGACTCCACCGACCCGATCGGTCCGGGTGAAGTCCTGTTCTCGGAGAACTTCTATCAGGCCTGTCATCGCTGCCTGAACGAAAACGGCATCCTGGTCACTCAGAACGGCACGCCGTTCATGCAGTTGAGCGGTGTGCAGACCACGGCTGGTCGCATGAATGGCCTGTTTGCGGACTGGCATTTCTATCAGGCGGCAATCCCCACCTATATCGGTGGCGCAATGACCTTCGCATGGGGCTCGACCAACACCACCTATCGCAAACTGCCGCTGGAAACCCTGCGCCAGCGCTTTGTCGGTAGCGGTATTGTTACTCGCTATTACAACCCGGAAATCCATATCGGTGCTTTCGCCTTGCCACAATACGTGCTGCAAGCCGTGAACAAACCCAGCAACGACTGAGGTTTTCTTCAGGCATGGGCATGACCTGAATCCTTGAAGGTCATGCCCGCGTGGCAAGGATTGCGGCACCGCTCACATCGGTTGCCTGCGACGCGCAACAAATTTTTCACACCCTTTTGTCGAAAATGGCGCGCGATTATTCAGTGCCACGCTCTGATAAGCGCTAAAAACACGGCAATCACGTAATATCAGCCCCCCATGCGCTGCCTCCTCTTTCGGATCGGCAGGTATCGCATATCCGAACTCAATTCCTGAATCCACCGGATCCTGACAAAAATGGCTAACACGGACGCCCAGATTCATCGGCAAGCTTTGTCCCGCCTGCAACACCCCACTGTCAAATCACATCTGGCCTACACGCTGCTCAGCGGCCTGGCCTTGATGGTGATGTACACCCTGCTGCGTATCGGGCTGCTGGTCTACAACCGTGAAATGATTGGTGATACGCCGGCATCGACCTTTATCGAAGCACTGTTCAACGGCATGCGCTTCGACCTGCGTCTGACGGTCTATCTGCTCATTCCTCTGATGCTGTCGCTGTTCAGTGTCAGGGCCATGTCTGCGCGGGGCTTCTTCCGGTTCTGGCTGACACTGGTCGGCAGCATCACGCTGTTCTTCGGCCTGATGGAGATGGACTTCTACCGTGAATTCCACCAGCGTCTGAACGGTCTGGTGTTCCAGTACGTCAAGGAAGACCCCAAGACTGTGCTGAGCATGCTCTGGTACGGTTTCCCGGTGGTGCGTTATCTGCTGGCGTGGGCGCTGGTCACCTGGTTGTTGAGCCTGGTGTTCAAGGGGATTGACCGCGTGACGCGCCCTCGTCGCGAATTCAGTGTCAGCAGTGGCAGCAATCGCTCGATTGCTCCCTGGTACCTGCGCATCGTTGTCTTCTTCATCGTGCTGGTCATCGCAGTCATTTCTGCTCGTGGCACCTTGCGTCAAGGCCCGCCGCTGCGTTGGGGCGATGCTTATACAACGGAGTCGAACTTCGTCAACCAGTTGGGCTTGAACGGTACGTTGACGCTGATTACCGCCGCGAAAAGCCGCATGTCCGAAGACCGCGACAATATCTGGAAAGCCACTTTGCCTCAGCCTGAGGCGCAGCAGGTCGTGCGCGACATGCTGTTGACCCCCCATGACCGGCTTATTGATCCGAATACTGCTGCCGTACGCCGAGACTTCACTCCGCCAGCGGAAAACACGTTGCCGATCCGTAACGTGGTGGTGATCCTGATGGAAAGCTTCGCTGGCCACTCGGTCGGTGCTCTGGGCGACAAGGCCAACATCACGCCTTACTTCGACAAACTGTCCAAGGAAGGTCTGTTGTTCGACCACTTCTTCTCCAACGGTACCCATACCCACCAGGGCATGTTTGCCACCATGGCGTGCTTCCCGAACCTGCCGGGCTTCGAGTACCTGATGCAGACTCCCGAAGGCAGCCACAAGCTGTCGGGCCTGCCGCAGTTGCTCAGCACAGGACGCAACTACGATGACGTCTATGTCTATAACGGCAACTTTGCCTGGGACAACCAGTCGGGCTTCTTCAGCAATCAGGGCATGACCAACTTTGTCGGCCGTGAAGACTTCGTCAACCCGGTGTTCTCCGACCCGACCTGGGGTGTGTCCGATCAGGACATGTTCGACCGTGGTGCCGAGGAGCTGAAAGCCCGCCAGAATGGCAAGCCGTTCTATGCCTTGCTGCAAACCCTGTCCAACCACACGCCTTATGCCTTGCCGGAAAACCTGCCGGTGGAGCGTGTCACCGGGCATGGCACGCTGGATGAGCATTTGACCGCCATGCGCTATTCCGACTGGGCGCTGGGACAATTCTTCGAGAAGGCCAAGAAAGAGCCTTACTTCAAGAACACCCTGTTCGTGGTACTGGGCGACCATGGTTTTGGCAACAAGATGCAACTGACCGAAATGGACCTTGGCCGTTTCAACGTGCCATTGCTGCTGATCGGGCCGGGCGTGCAGGAGAAGTTCGGCCAGCGCAGCAGTATCGTGGGCACTCAGGTCGATGTGGTTCCGACCATCATGGGGCGCCTGGGCGGTCAGACCCGCAACCAGTGCTGGGGACGCGACCTGCTTAACCTGCCTGAAGGCGACAAGGGTTTTGGTGTGATCAAACCGTCGGGCAGCGAGCAGGTGGTGGCTATCATCCATGGCAACCGTATCCTGATCGAACCAACGGAAATGCCTGCCAAGGTCATGACCTACACACTGGGCGCCAACCCGCATGCCGAAGTGGTTCCCGATGCTCCGGACACGGCCGAGCTCAAGCAGAAGCTGGAAAGCTTCCTGCAGACAGCCACCAAGAGCCTTCTGGATAACACTGCCGGGGTAGAGGCCAGCAAGAACCCTAACTGATCTTTTGCTGTCATGAACGAAGGCCCTCTGCACTGGTTGCGAGGGCCTTTCTTTTTACCTGCATTTTTCTTGAACGAATGCCGTTGGCAAAAGGTCCAGATCATGTAGGCCAGCGTTCTGGCTTTGTTCTGGAGACATCGATGAGACAGTGGGCCATTTCATATATCGATAAAGATGGTGTACAGCAACGTCATGATATTGATTCACTGGAGCGCCCGAGCGAGGAGGCTGCGGCACGTCTTCTGCGTCCCATTCTGTTTCCGGTCACCGATGAACTGAACCTCAATGATCTGGAGGGGAGAACCGAGGAGCCCACAGTGAAAACCCTCAAGGATCACAACAGTGTCCAGATCATTTCCATTACAGAAGTAATCTGATTCATTTACACACGCAAAGACTTGTTGTGTCAGGCACTTGGCAGCCGACCCGAGATGGGTCTACTCTGCAAACGAGGCCGATACGTCGGCCTCTCCATGTCGAAACCCGAGCTGTCACAGGCTCGGTTTGGTCAGCTTCATGCTTGATTCCCCACTTCGGATTAACTGTCGTGTGGCGACCCCCGCCAAGGTGGTCGTTCTGGAAGAGTTGAAACTCTATCTATCGTTGCATAGGAGGACGTTTCATGAGCACAGCCTATCAAGAGGACATCAGCAGTAACGTACTGCGCCGCATGAAAGAAGGCGGTTTTGATTTTGCACGCAGTTACCCCATCGAGTTCTATGCCGTATTCCCGGATGAGGAAAGGGCGCGGCAGGCAGCAGGACAGTTTCGTGGTGAATCCATCAATACCCAGATCAACGTGCGTGACGACGGTGCGTGGCACTTGCAATTGAGCAAGGTCATGTATGCCACGTACGACGGGATCGGAGACTTTGAGCAAGACTTCCAGAGCGTGATTTCACCGATGGACGGTGAAGTTGAAGGATGGGGGGTCACAGCGGAGATCAGAAGACTGCACGCATGAATCATCTCGATCCAGTCACGACCGGCCAATTGCGGAGCACTCTGCAATTGGCCGGTCTTGTTTTTGGGTGCTGGTGGCAGGAGCGAATTCATTCGCGAAAGCCCACTGAAGTAAATTCGATGGTCAAAAAAAAGCCACTCAATGGAGTGGCTTGAAGGGAAGTCCGGTTATAAAGGCGCGAGGGCGCAGGTGCTGACATATTTCCAGAAAAAAACGTGAAACAGGCATTCGGGCCTTTGTTTGCTCGGTGCTGGTGATTGTGGCGAACTAATATCTCACCATCAAATCAACACTGACTATGCTGGTGATAGATTTCGCGAGTGACTGACGCTTCCGAATGAGGCGTAGGAGAATTGACTGGGGCGTTTATTGCACAGGAATGGTGCGCTGGATGTTCTTGTTTTACATAAGTTGTTGATATTAAAGCGTTTATGCCGATGGCACGGGCCTTGCGAAGGCCCTGATGTCCATGGTGACAAGGAGTACGGCATGATCCGCACCTTTTATGACGAGATGTACGACGCTGGCGGTCAGGTCCGCCCGCATTATCGGGAATTTGCCCGCTGGTTGGGGGATACGCCTCCTGAGCTTCTGGCTCAACGCCGGCGTGAAGCCGATCTATTGTTTCATCGCGCCGGGATCACGTTCACGCTCTATGGTGACGAGCAGGGGACCGAAAGGTTGATCCCCTTCGATACGATCCCGCGCAGCATTCCTGCCAGTGAATGGCGGGTTGTGGAGCGCGGCTGCATTCAGCGCGTCAAGGCGTTGAACATGTTTCTCGCCGACCTGTATCACGATCAACGGATCATCAAGGCGGGCATCATTCCTGCCGAGCAGGTCCTGGCCAACGAGCAATACCAGTTGGCAATGCAAGGTCTGAATCTGCATCGTGATCTGTACTCGCACATCTCCGGGGTCGATCTGGTGCGCGATGGCGATGGCACTTATTACGTGCTTGAAGACAACCTGCGCACCCCGAGTGGCGTGAGCTACATGCTCGAAGATCGCAAGATGATGATGCGCCTGTTCCCGGAGCTGTTCGCCGCGCAACGCATTGCACCGATCGATCACTACCCGAACCTGTTGCTCGACACGCTCAAGAGTTCGAGCCATCTGGACAACCCAAGCGTTGTGGTCCTGACGCCTGGTCGTTTCAACAGCGCATTTTTCGAGCACGCCTTTCTGGCGCGGGAGATGGGCGTTGAACTGGTGGAAGGGGCTGACCTTTTCGTCCGTGATGATCGTGTCTTCATGCGCACCACCGACGGCCCGAAAGCCGTTGATGTGATCTACCGCCGTCTGGACGATGCCTTCCTCGATCCGCTGGCCTTCAACCCCGATTCGATGCTGGGTGTTCCGGGCCTGCTGTCGGCCTATCGTTCCGGCAATGTGGTCCTGGCCAATGCCATCGGCACCGGGGTGGCCGACGACAAGTCGATTTATCCATATGTCACAGACATGATCCGTTTCTATCTGGATGAAGAGCCGATCCTCAAGAACGTGCCGACCTGGCAGTGCCGCAAGCCTGAAGAGCTGTCCCATGTGCTGGCCAATCTGGGTGATCTGGTGGTCAAGGAAACCCAGGGCTCCGGTGGTTACGGAATGCTGGTCGGTCCTGCGGCAAGTGCTGCTGAAATCGAATCGTTCCGTGCCCGTCTCAAAGCCAAGCCACACGCTTATATCGCCCAACCGACCTTGTCCCTGTCGACCTGTCCGACCTTCGTCGAGAACGGCATCGCCCCGCGACATATCGACTTGCGCCCATTTGTCCTCTCCGGCCGCGAAACCCGCGTCGTGCCTGGCGGGCTTACCCGAGTAGCGCTGCGTGAAGGCTCGCTGGTGGTGAACTCGTCGCAAGGTGGTGGAACCAAGGACACCTGGGTGGTCGAGGATTAAGGATACCTGCCAATGCTAAGTAGAACTGCCTCGGATCTTTTCTGGATGTCGCGTTACCTGGAGCGAGCGGAGAACCTCGCCCGAATGATGGACGTGAGTTATTCGCTGTCATTGATGCCCCAGGACGGGCGCGGCGGGCTGGATGAAATTGCCATGCCGCTGCTGATCACCGGAACCCTGGATGCTTATGTGGAGCGTCATGGCGCCTTGCATGCCGAGCGCATGCTGCACTTCTTTGCCCTTGATGCAACCAACCCGGCCAGCATCTACAGCTGTCTTGGCGCAGCACGGGCCAGTGCCCATGCGGTGCGCGGACGAATTACCGCTGACATGTGGGAGAACATCAACTCCACCTGGCTGGAGATTCGCGGGATCGCCGAGCAAGGGCTGGCGCGCTATGGCATGAGCCATTTCTGCGAGTGGGTGAAGGAGCGTTCCCACCTGTTTCGTGGCGCGACCTACGGCACCATCATGCGTAACGATGCGTTCCGTTTCATTCGCCTGGGCACCTTCATCGAGCGTGCCGACAACACCATGCGCATGCTCGATGCACGTTATGAAATGCTTGAGTTGCGTGGGCCGCAGGCCAACGCGGCGGCGGATAACTCGGCAGCCGGTTACTACCAGTGGAGCGCCTTGTTGCGCGCCTTGTCGTCCTTCGAGGCCTATACCGAGCTGTACCGGGACGCGCCGGGTGCGCGCCATGTTGCCGAGCTATTGCTATTGCGTGCCGACATTCCGCGTTCCTTGCGGGCCTGCCTGGAAGAGTTGGACCTGATCCTCGCCAGCCTGCCGGGCGCCAATGGCCGACCGGCACAGCGTCTGGCGGCGGAAATGGATGCACGCCTGCGCTATACCAGCATCGACGAGATCCTGGCTGAAGGCCTGCATGAGTGGTTGAACGAATTCATTCCCCTGGTGGCCCAACTGGGTGATGCCATCCACACTTCATATCTGGAGGCTGCATGAGACTCTCAATTAGCCACGAGACCACCTATCACTATGATGATCAGGTTCGGGCCAGCATCCAGTATCTGCGCCTGACTCCCCATGACAGCGAGCGTCAGCAGGTTCTGAGCTGGCAGTTGAGCCTGCCGCGTCCGGTGCGCGCGCAGATCGATCCGTTTGGCAACATCCTGCATGTGCTGAGCCTGGACGAGCCCCATGAATCGATCATCATTGGCGCCCGCGGTCAGGTTGAAATCGATGAAACCCGTGAGTCCGAATACGAAAGCCAGTCGGCGCTGCCGTTTCTGCGCTTTACCCGTCTGACCGAAGCGGACGAGGCCATGCGCGCATTTGCAGCCAAGGAGAGCAGCAAGCGTACTGATCGTACGGGGCTGATCGATCTCATGCAGGCGCTGAATCAGCACATCGTCTACACGCCGGGGGCGACGGAAGTCGATACCAGCGCGGTTCAGGCGTTTGCCGGTCGTTCAGGCGTCTGCCAGGACCACACCCATGCATTCCTGGCGTGCGCCCGTAGTCTTGGCGTTCCGGCACGTTATGTCTCCGGTTATCTGTACAGCGAAGACAAGGATCACCTGTCCAGTCATGCCTGGGCCGAGGCCTGGATCGACGATGGCTGGTACAGCTTTGACGTCACCAACACTCTCGCCATTCCGGCACGCCACCTGAAACTGGCAGTCGGCCTGGATTATCTGGATGCCTGCCCGGTACGTGGCATGCGTCGTGGTGGGGGTTACGAGCAGATGCACGCCAAGGTGTCAGTCTCGACACAGGTTCAGGTGCAGCACCAGTAAGCTTCAAACCGCTGTGGGAGCGAATGAATTCGCTCCCACACGCTCGCCTGATTCATGACAGGTAAGCTGTTGGCGCAAGCAGTTATTCCGCCGGATCATCGGTAATGTCATACAGCGCATTATGCAGCTCTTCATAATTGCCGCCGTTGATGACACTGAAGTAACCCGCCTGTCTGAGTTTGTCCTGCGCCTTGCTCGCTTTTTCACTGCTGCTGCTGAAAATGACGAACACAGAGTTGCGGTCGGTGAGCACCTGTTTCAGTTGGTTGACCAAGCGTGCATCTTCGACCCGAACCGCATTGAGTACGGTGCCAGCGTCGTATTCGGTCTGGCTGCGCACATCCACTGCCAGTTTCCCTTCCTTCAAGGCGGCCACGGCGGCGGCCTGTTCTACTTCACCAGCCTGCACCGCGAAGCTGCAAGCCAGAATACCCATTGCTATCCATTGGCGCATAAGTCCATCTCCCGGCATTTAACAGGAAGATTGGCACAGATAAGGACGGTTCGGTAGCGCATCCTGAATCAGCCGAACAACCTGTTCAGATTCGGCAGGATCAAGAGAAGAGTGGTCGCGAATACAATAAGTCCCGCCTGACGTATCTTTGAATGCTTGAACATGGCTGACTGCCTTTTGTTGTTATTCCTGAGCGACAAAAGCTCACCGGATTCATCAATTACGAAATCGGGCAGCTGGCAAAGGTGGTGCTTATGAACAGGTGGTCCCGGCCACATGGCCGCTGACCTGACGCTGGATGTATTTTTATCGCGCCTTCCTGTTACAGATTTAACCTTAGAGGCCGCATTGCATATGGCTTAGAACTATTTGATATTTAAGTCTGATAATTTCTGATTAAAGGTTATTTAGGAACTGCTGATAATATGGTCAGGCCTTGGCTAGAGGCTTTGAGGGAGCGTCGTTAGCCTGCTACCGTTCGTCCGGCCAAGGTATGTCCTGCGAGCGATACCAGGTGGGGGCCGTGCAGATACTGGCTTCTTGCTTTGATCGTGCAATTCAAGGCAGGCTTTGCCAGTGCGCTATTGCCCTTTTACTGTTTCAGGTCCTTTTTTATGTCGTTACGCATCTGCATTCTGGAAACCGACATCCTGCGCCCGGAGTTGGTTGAGCAATATCAGGGTTATGGGCGGATGTTCGAGTTATTGTTTGCGCGCCAACCGTTTGCCGTACAGCTCAGTGTCTACAACGTGGTGCAGGGCATTTATCCACCCGAAGACGAGCGCTTCGATGCCTATCTGGTGACCGGCAGCAAGGCCGACTCATTTGGCAGCGACCCCTGGATTCAGACGCTCAAGGCCTATCTGCTCAAGTTGTATGAGCGGGGCGACAAGCTTTTGGGGATCTGTTTCGGGCACCAGTTGCTGGCGCTATTGCTGGGTGGCAAGACCGAGCGTGCCAGCCAGGGCTGGGGAGTGGGCATTCATCATTATCAACTGGCTTCTTCTGAGCCCTGGATGACTCCGTCGATGGACAAGCTGACGCTGCTGATCAGCCATCAGGATCAAGTCACGGCATTGCCGGAAAATGCCACGGTCATCGCTTCCAGCGATTTCTGCCAGTACGCGGCTTATCACATCAACCATCAGGTCCTGTGCTTTCAGGGGCACCCCGAGTTCATCCATGAATTTTCCCGCTCCTTGCTGGACCTTCGCCAGCAGACACTGGGCGAGCAGGTTTATCGCAAGGGCCTGGACAGCCTGGAGCATGAGCACCACGGCACAACGGTAGCCGAGTGGATTACGCGCTTTGTGGCCCACAAACCGGGCCAGAGTGTGGCTTGAAGCCTGAGTGCTCCCGGCGCGATACCAGACGCCGGGAGCACTTTGCCCTTACAGCCAGCCCGAGCGCTTGAAGCTGCTGAACAAGGCCGTGCAGCCTCCCACGATCACCCCCAATACTGCGAAGTAGCCGTAGTGCCAGGTCAACTCCGGCATATTCTCGAAGTTCATCCCGTAGATCCCCGCGACAGCGGTCGGAAACGCCAGAATGGCCGCCCAGGCCGCGAACTTGCGTTGCACGATGCTTTGTCGTGACGACTCCAGCAACAAACCGATCTCAATGGTCTGGCTGGCGATATCACGCAGATTGGCCAGGTCTTCCATTTGCCGTTTGACGTGAATCTCCACGTCACGAAAGTACGGGCGCATGTTCTTGTCGATGAAGGGAAAACTCAGCTTTTGCAATTCCTCACCGACTTCCACCATTGGCGACACATAACGCCTGAGGCGCAGCAGGTCGCGACGCAGGCTGTGAATGCGGTGGATATAGGATTCATTCAGGATGCCGCCGAGGACGTTTTGCTCCAGCTCTTCCAGCTCGGCATGAATGGCTTCGGTGACCGGCTGATAGCTCTCGGTCACAAAGTCCAGCAGGGCATAGAGCACGAAGTCTTCGCCATGCTCCAGCAGCAATGGCCTGGCCTCACAACGCTGGCGCACGATGCCATAGGACTTGGAGTGCCCATTTCGCGAAGTGATGATGTAGCCCTTGCCGGCGAAGATATGGGTTTCGATGAATTGCAGCCTGCCGTTTTCCCGCACGGGGGCGTAAGTGACGATAAACAGCGCATCGCCGAAAGTTTCAAGTTTCGGGCGGCTATGGACTTCCAGCGCATCTTCAATGGCCAGTTCATGCAGGTTGAATTGCTTTTTAAGACTTTCCAGCTCCTGTGGGGTGGGCTGCTCCAGCCCTATCCAGACAAAATGCTCAGGTTTGGCTGCCCAGGCCGCGCCTTCTTCAAGGGTGATATTGCTGACTTTCTTGCCTTTGCTGTAAACCGCTGCTGCAACAACTCGGCCCATATCGGTATCGCTTCTTTTTCAAGGAGTGGCAGTGATGCAAAAAGGATTGCGCCAGGGTGAGCTTAACCAAACGCTCATGAGTCCGCAGATAATAAAAAGCCCGCATGGGCGGGCTTCATATCTGTCGAACGCCATGCTTAGAGCGAATGCTGCTTATCGAGTTCTATCGCGGCATCCAATGTATCGAGCAGCGCCTTTCTGGCTTTCAGCTTGGTTTTCCTGTGGGCATTCATGTTGATCTTTTTCAACTGCACGGCAGCGGCGCGGGCGGTTGCCAGCAGCTCGTCGACGCTGACCACCTTGTCCAGAAAACCCGCGTCCAGCGCGCCTCTGGGGTCGAATATCTCGGCGTTGATTACCGAGCGATGAAAGGCGGACTTGCTCAGGCGGTCACGTGCCAGTTCGATGCCGACATGGTGCATGGTCATGCCGATCTGTACCTCATTGAGGCCGATATTGAAGGGGCCTTCGACACCGATCCGGTAATCGGCTGACAACAGCAGAAAAGCACCTTTGGCCACGGCATGACCCGGGCACGCAACAATGATGGGGAAGGGGTGAGCCAGCATGCGACGCGCCAGAGTCGAACCCTGGGCTACCAGGCCGATAGCCGCCTCGGCACTGGAAGTCATGACCTTGAGGTCATAGCCGCCCGATAGGATGCCCGGTTGCCCGGTGACGATCACCACGGCACGATCTGTCTCGGCCTGATCCAGCGCGGCATTGAATGCGGCAATCACATCCGGCGAAATGGCGTTGACCTTGCCGTTGTTGAGAGTCAGCGTGGCAATACCATCGTCCAGTTGGTACGAGATCAGATCACTCATGGCGCTATTCCTTCTTGTTGAGATGCGCAGACGTTACTCAGCTGCAACCATCAGGTAAAGCGCTGACTGATCGGTCATGAACGGATTGTGAGGTCATCCACGAAGCAAGCCGGTAGGAGTGAATTCATTCGCGAGGCGTCATTCTAGGCGATAGATTCTCTTCGGATGTACGGGCACCTTCACGAATGAATTCGCTCCCACGGAAACACGATTTAATTCATTGGGTTACGTCTTGTTTGATGAGAGGCGATCTGGCCGTAAACAGTGCCACTTTTCCCGTCACCTCGACCGTCACCTCACTGAAATGCTGAGCCAGAGCGTTACGCAGACCGGCAACGCTATCACTGCGATTACCGAAGATGCCTTTCTTGTTATAGACGTCCATCAGCTTGCGACCAAACCCGTTGTGCCCGGCTTCGTCGCCCAGAATGGTTGCGCCGAACAGCACACCGTCATCTTTCAGGCGGGTCTTGAGGTTGGCGAAGACCTGCGCCTTGTCGCTCATGGTTCCGGGCAGGCAGTGCAGCAGATAGAACAGAGAGATCGAGTCAAACCCTGTCTCATGTTCGGGTTCGAACGGCTTGAACACATCGTGGCGGATTACCCGGATGCCCGGCCGCCCGAAGCGCTGGCGTGCGGCTTCCAGGCTGCTGCTGTTGAGGTCCAGCAAGGTGACTTCGGTACTGATGGGCAGATCGGCATTGGCCAGGTAATAGCCGGTGCCGACTCCTACATCCAGATGGCGTGCGCCGACATGGCGATTGAAGAACGGCTGCAATACCTGCGTCGTCGAGCACTGCCAGGCAAAACGATTGGAAACCCCCAGGACCCACCAGTCATAGAGTTTCAGGGTCAGGGGAGAGTAAACGGCTGCGCCCGCTTCGGAAGAATGGTTCATGGCACTTCTATTCCTTGTACAGGCCCGGGATTACTGTTCGATTTCGTTCAGTTCGCAATACTCGTCCCAGTCCATGCCCAGGGCTTCGGCCACCTGTGCGTGGGCTTCAAGGCGCATGCTCTTGAGTTGTTCCGGGGTTTCGGCAATCAATTGCAAAGCCAGTTCCCAAGGCTCTATGCCCTGATCCTCGGCTTCATCCTCGAACGCCCACTGCGCTTGCTGCTTTTGCTCTTCGGGGCTGAGGTTCTTGATTTCATCCTGCAAGGTCGGATGGGTAGAGAGGTATTTCGCCAGGGCGGCTTCGTTCCACTCAAGTGCATTCATGCCGGGTTTCCTCAAACTCAATGGGGTGGCCAGGCTTGCGGGGAGCAGGCCTGGCGAGACGGCGAGATTGTGAGGGAACATTTCAAACGCTGCCAGTGCTGGCACTGCTGAATAACGGTGTTACGCCAGCCCGCCGGATTCAAAGTGATTCTTTACCCTGCAGCAGACCTGATCCCAGCTCCGCCGCAGTAAGCGGGTCGGCGTCAGGATCGGACTTGGTGCGTTCTTTCATCATGGTCAGGGTCAATGCATCCTCTTCATTGAGTGTCACCGATGCAGTGCCATCGCCACCGTCAACAGCGGGGTGTGGATTTTCGACATACTCGAACTCTTCATCACTGTTCCATGGCCCGCGAAGGTTCGGCTCGCCACTGGACATGTTGAAGTAGGTGCGGGTGAACTCCGGCATGCCGGGCAACTTGCCTTGCGGGAAGTTGGGCTGGATCGAGTGCAGTGCTTTTTCAAATGACTTCTGGTGAGCGATCTCGCGTGTCATCAGGAAGCCAAGTGCCTCCTTGATACCAGGATCGTCGACAACATTCAGCAGGCGCTCATACACGATCTTGGCGCGAGCTTCGGCGGCAATGTTGGAGCGGAAGTCAGCGGTGGGTTCGGTGATCGAATCGACGTAGGCGGCCGTCCATGGAACGCCCGCAGAGTTGACCAGTGGAGCACCGCCACCATAAAGCACACTGGTGATGTGCGAGTCGTTACCCGCGCCATTGATGCTGCGATACAACTCACCCTCTTCCTGCACGCCTTCGGCCATCTGTCCTTTCGCGCCCCGGTTGAGCATGACGATGATCGAGCCGACGATTTCCAGGTGGCTCAGTTCTTCCGTGGCAATGTCCATCAGCAGGTCTTTACGTCCTGCATCCTCTTCGGCCAGCGCTTGCGTGAAGTAACGGGCTGCTGCCGCCAGTTCGCCTTGTGCGCCACCGAACTGCTCCAGCAGAAGATTGGCAAGGCCGGGATTGGGCTCGGCGACACGTACGGTGTACTGAAGTCTTTTGTTATGTAAAAACATCGGGTTTTCCTCAGCTCAGGTTTTTGCGCGTTTGCCACTTCGGGCAATGGCGCAGGCATAAGTTCTGAGGAGGCCTGGAGACTAAAGATTCTTTGTTTATTCGTTTACTGCGATGGGCGGAACATGATGAATAGTTCAAGGTTGCTGATGAGCTGTTGTTTCAGGAAAAAAGGGTTCTGTGCGGCAGCCATTTCGCCATCGCTTCTTCCTGCCGAAGGGATTCCTTGCATGTAATGAGGGAAGAGGGAAGGCTCTGGATAAGGAGGAAAATACGGGCGTAACAAACCCGATACGCGGTCGATACAAAAAATTGACGCCATTCTAATGTCAAACTACAATCGCGCCGAATTTGATATCGATATGATATTGCAAGGACGCACCGTGCATTCCTCCGCATCAAGGGCAGCTCTGCTTGTCCTCCTCGCTGTAACCCCCTTGGCTTCCCTGGCCGCTCCCAACCCCGGTGAGCAGGACCTGATCCGCGATCGTCAGGATCGTCTACTCGAAGAGCAACGCCGTCGCCTGGAAGAACTCAAGGAATTGCCCGGTGCCCAGCCAGCCCCGCAAGCTCCCGAGGCGCCAGTCGATACGCGCTGTTTCAAGATCGACGTCATTGAACTCAAGGGCGCCGACTCGTTGTCGGGCGGTGAGCGCGATGCCTTGCTCAAGCCTTTTCTGGGTGAGTGCCTGGGCGTCGCTCAACTCAACGACGTGCTCAAGGCCGTCACCGATCACTATATCGACAAGGGATGGGTTACTACCCGCGCCTATCTGCCGCAACAGGATCTTTCCAAGGGCCATCTCGAAGTGCTGGTGGTCGAGGGCAAGCTGGAGAAACTGCGTAGCGAGGAAGGCAGTGGCCTGACCCCGCGCGAGCTGGAAATGACGTTTCCGGGGCGTGAAAGCGAAGTGCTGAACCTGCGTGAAATCGAGCAGATGGTCGATCAGCTCAATCGTCTGCCGTCCAATCAGGCGAAGATGGAACTGACGCCGGGGCAGGCCGTGGGCGGCAGCGATGTGCTGGTGAAAAACACGCCTCAGAAACCCTGGCGCACCTCTCTGGCCCGTCATAACAACGGTCAGAAAAGCACTGGCGAACAGCAGTGGGGCGCGGGCTTCGAATGGGACAGCCCGCTGGGGCTGGCCGACCAGTTAAGCCTGCGTGGCGGGCGCGACGCTGTCACTGACCATCAACGCAGCTCCTACAGCAGCATGTTCAGTTACAACCTGCCGTGGGGCTGGTGGAATTTCAGTTACTCCTACAACGACAGTGAATACCGAACCCTGGGGCAAGGTGCCGGGATCGACTTCAAGTTCACCGGTGAAAGCCAGGCCCATCAGTTGCGCGTCGATCGGGTGATTCAGCGCGATGCCCGTGGCAAGACATCCGTGAATGCTGGCATCAGCCACCTGCGCACTCGCAGTTTTGTGGAAGACAGCGAACTGGCGATTGGCTCTCAGCGTATTACCGAGACGCAGTTCGGCATCGCCCATGGTCGGCTGATCGGCAGCGCATTTGCCAACCTGGAACTGGGCGTCCAGCAAGGCAGCGGTGCGCTGGATGCGATGGGCGATGGCCATCCTGCAGGCAATGAACCCACGGCCCGCTACCGCAAATACACCGCAACGTTCAGCTATCAGCAGCCTTTCGAGCTGTGGGGTGAAAGCTTCAGTTTCAACAGCTTGGCCACCGGCCAGCGCAGCGAAGACCGGCTCTACAACAGCCAGCGCCTGAGTATCAGCGGGCAATCCGCAGTGCGTGGCTATAAAGAGCAGTTTCTTTCCGGCGACAGCGGCGGCTACTGGCGCAACGACCTGCGCTGGACCCGACCGGTCGGTTGGGAATGGTTGCAGCCGGTGCTCCAGCAATACGGCATGAGCGTGTCTTACGACCAGGGCGTCATCCGTCACGACGCCAATAGTGAAGGTGAAAACGGTCGGGTATCCAGCAGTGCGGTTGAGTTGTTCACCCGCGGCAAATACCTCGCCGCCAACGTGACTTTCGCCCATTCGCTGGAGCGGCCTGCCGCGCTGAGCGAGCGGGAAGCACCGATCTACTTTCGGCTTGAACTGTTTTTCTAAGCCTTTCTGACCCTTTACCAACCGTTCTGACCTCCCGCAGGAAACCTCCGCATGGACGCCAAGCATCTCGCCTTTCTGGCCCGTCAACCGTCGGCCCGTGTGCAACTGCGTGAGCGTTTCTGGGGGATGCCCAAGCGCGGTATTGCGCTGATCCTGGCCAATGCCATGTTCTGGCAGCCGCTGTGGGCGCAGGCGGACGGGATTGTGGTGAGCAGCGGTTCCACCAGCGTCGGGGCTGCGGGCAACGGGGTGCCGATCGTCAATATTGCGGCGCCGAATGCCAGTGGTCTGTCACACAACCAGTTCCAGCAGTACAACGTCGGCAGCCAGGGGGTGATCCTCAACAATGCCACGGCGCCCACCCAGACCCAGAACACCCAGCTGGGCGGGATCATCATCTCTAACAGCAACCTGCAAGGCGCGGCCGCGACCACGATTCTCAACGAAGTGGTCAGCAACAACCGCACCGAACTCAAGGGCTACACCGAGGTGGCGGGGCAGGCGGCGCGGGTGATTGTTGCCAACCCGTACGGCATCACCTGTGATGGCTGCGGTTTTCTCAATACGCCGCAAGCGACCCTGACCACCGGCAAGCCGGTGCTGGATAGCAACGGCAATCTGGTGCGGTTCAACGTCCAGGGCGGCAGCGTGGCCATCGAGGGGCTGGGGCTCAATGCCGACAACCTCGACCAGTTCGACATCATCACCCGCAGCGCAAAGGTCAACGCCGAGCTGCACGCCAAGAAGCTCAACATCATTGCCGGTCGCAACGACGTTGATGCCCAGACCCTGAACGCCACGGCGCTGGCGGACGACGGCAGCACCAAACCACAACTGGCCATCGACAGCTCGGCCTTGGGCGGCATGTATGCCGGTGCCGTGAAACTGGTGGGCACCGAAGCCGGTGTAGGGGTGAGGCTGGCGGGGAATATGGCGGCCAGTGCCGGTGATATCCAGATCGATGCCAATGGCCAGTTGAGCATGGTGCAGACGGCGGCCAGCGGGGCGGTGACGGTGAATGCCAACGCGGTCGAGGTCAACGGGCCGCTGTATGCGGGTTCGTCGCTGTCGATCACGACGCCGGGCGATCTGGCCATCCAGCAGAATATCGCCGCACGGGACAGCGTCACGCTGTCCAGCACCGGGCACCTGAGCAACAGTGCGATCATCGAGGCGGGCGTCAATGCTGATAACAGCCGCAATGCCGCCGGCGATGTGGTGCTGTCGGCAGGCAACCTGACCAACACCGGCAACATTGTCGCCAGCCGTGCCGTGCAGGCGACCGTCACCCAGACCTTCAACAACCAGGGCGCGACCCTGAGCGGGCAGGCCAGTACCCGCATTACCGCCACGACCCTGGATAACCGCCAGTCAGGCCGGATTCTGAGCCAGGGCGGCAACGTGAGTGTCACGGCCAGCAACGTATCGAACGGCCAGAAGGGCCTGATGTCCAGCGCGGGAACGCTGACAATCAATGCCGACTCACTGGATAACACCGCGGGCAGTATCACCAGCACCGGCACTACCAACCTCACCGTCACCGACGCCGTGGTCAACCAGGGCGGCGAAATCCTCAGCGATGCCAGCCTGACCCTCACCAGCGGTCGCCTGGACAACAGCCTCAGCGGGCGTATTGCGGGTAAAGGCGTGACCGTCACCACCGGCGCGTTCAACAACAGCCAGGACGGTCGCCTGA